>NZ_KQ557117.1:123661-148708 GCF_001443665.1 endosymbiont of Ridgeia piscesae
TAATGAAGTTGATCCCCCACCTGGAGCGCAAGGGGATCAACTTCATTGCCAAGCGGGTTGACAAGATCGACGCCGAAGGCAACAAGCTGGAGTTGGATGACGGCGAGACCATCGAGTATGACTACCTGGTGATCGCCACCGGCCCGCGTCTCGCGTTTGAAGAGGTAGAGGGTTCTGGTCCGGAAGGCCACACCCAGTCGATTTGCACCGTGAATCACGCGGAAAAGGCGTTTGACGCCTACAAGGACCTGCTCGATGAACCGGGGCCTGTGATCATCGGCGCGATGCCCTTCGCCAGCTGCTTTGGCCCCGCCTACGAGTTCTCCTTCATCATGGATTCGGATCTGCGCAAGCGTAAGATGCGCGACAAAGTTCCGATGACCTACGTCACTTCCGAGCCCTATATCGGTCACCTCGGTCTGGGTGGCGTGGGGGACTCCAAGGGTTTTCTCGAGAGTGATTTCCGTGCCCACCACATCAACTGGATCACCAATGCCAAGGTGATCAAGGTGGAGGCCGGCAAGATGTTTGTCGAGCAGTACGACGACTCCGGCCATAAAATCAAAGAGCATGAGCTGGAGTTCAAATACTCCATGATGCTGCCCGCCTTCAAGGGCGTGGATGCGGTGGCCAATGTGGAGGGGCTGTGCAACCCGCGTGGTTTTGTCTTCGTCGACGACCACCAGTGCAACCCGACCTACAAGAATATCTATGCTGCTGGTGTCTGCATCGCCATCCCGCCGGTAGAGGCCACTGCGGTGCCTACCGGGGCGCCCAAGACCGGTTACATGATCGAGTCGATGGTGACCGCCATCGTGCACAACATTGCCGACGACCTGGCAGGCAAGGAGGGCACCACGCTCGCGACCTGGAATGCCATCTGCTTGGCTGACATGGGCGACACCGGCGCCGCCTTCGTCGCGCTGCCGCAGATCCCGCCGCGCAACGTCGCCTGGTTCAAGAAGGGTAAGTGGGTGCACATGGCGAAGATCGCCTTCGAGAAGTACTTCATCCGCAAGATGAAAAAGGGTACCTCGGAGCCGATCTACGAGAAGTACATCCTCAAGATGCTCGGTATTGGCAAACTGAAATAATAGGGGCGACGCCCTGCAATAGAGCCCGACCTTCTGGTCGGGCTTTTTTATTTGTGGAGGGTTCGTCCATAATGGCCCCTTTGCAGATTAAAGGGGGCGGTTTTTCCGCCCCAAGTGATAATGGAGCGCGGATGAGCGGTAGGCAATTGCCTAGACACCCCACCCAGTCTGTCATGGTGGGTGGAATCAGGATGGGCGGCGCGGCGCCTGTGGTGGTGCAGTCGATGACCAACACCGACACGGCGGATGTGGCGGCAACAGTGGAGCAGGTGGTGCAATTGGCCCAGGCCGGCTCGGAGCTGGTGCGGCTGACGGTGAACAACGAGGCGGCGGCTGCCGCCATCCCACTAATCCGCGAAGGGCTGGCTCGGCGGGGGCTGGATGTGCCGTTGATCGGCGACTTCCACTTCAACGGCCACCGCCTGCTGGCAGATCATCCGGCCTGCGCCGAGGCGTTGGCCAAGTACCGGATCAACCCCGGTAATGTGGGCAGTGGCGACAGCAAGGACAGCCGCTTTGCCAGCATGATCGAGACCGCCTGCTGTTACCACAAACCGGTGCGCATCGGCGTCAACTGGGGCAGCCTTGATCAGACCCTGGTGGCGAAGATGATGGACGAAAATGCCCGCGCCAGCGAGCCGCTGGATGCCGAGGATATGATCCACGAGATCATGGTTACCTCGGCCCTGGAGAGTGCCCGTCGGGCCCAGGAACTGGGCATGGCGGCGGATAAGATCGTACTCTCCTGCAAGATGAGCGGGGTGCAGGATCTGATCGCGGTCTACCGGCGGTTGGCGCAGCGTTGCGACTATGCGCTGCATCTGGGGCTGACCGAGGCGGGCATGGGCTCCAAGGGCATCGTGGCCTCCAGTGCCGCGCTTGCGGTGCTGCTGCAGGAGGGGATCGGTGACACCATTCGCATCTCCCTCACGCCGGAGCCGGGGGGCGCTCGTACCCAGGAAGTGGTGGTGGCCCAGGAACTGCTACAGTCGATGGGGCTGCGCGCCTTCACGCCGATGGTAGTAGCCTGCCCAGGCTGTGGTCGCACCACCAGTACCCTGTTCCAGCAGCTGGCTGGGGAGATCCAGTCCTATCTGCGCCAACAGATGCCGCTCTGGCGGCAGAGCCACTCCGGGGTGGAGGAGATGAGCGTGGCGGTGATGGGCTGTGTGGTCAACGGTCCGGGCGAGAGCAAACACGCCAATATCGGCATCAGCCTGCCGGGCACCGGCGAGAACCCTTCGGCACCGGTCTATGTGGATGGTGAAAAGCACAGCACTCTGAAAGGTGAAGATATTGCCGGACAGTTCAAGCAGATCCTGAATGAGTATGTGGAGCAGCGCTATCCGGCTGGATAGAACAGCGGCTGGATGGTCAGGTGCCCTTAACCTGCGGATGCTCCCTCTTAATCCCCCTTTGAGTTGGTGTTTACCGCCATTTCAACAGGCGGGGTCTTTGGCTAAGGTAGGTGTTGACACTACAGCCAAAATGATGGAGGAGAGGGATGCAGATGATCAAACCTGCTCTGGTGCTTGGGTTGGGGTTGCTGGTTGCCCCGCCACTCACCGCCGAAGAGGATGTCTCCCCCACGGTTGCGCTGAAACGGATGACCCTGGAGGTGGCCCAGCAGATCGCCCAGGGGGCGTTGCATGAGTGCCGCAGCAGAGGCATTCAGATCGGGGTTACGGTGGTGGATCGAAACGGCATCGTGCAGGTTACCTTGCGCGACACCATAGCGGCGCAGATCACTCTGCCGATCAGCCGTATGAAGGCATTTACCGCGGCCAACTTCAATGCTGCCACCTCGGCGCTGCAGGATCGTGCCGATACCCCGATCGGCCGCATCGATGGTCTGGTAATGTCTGCTGGTGGTCTGCCGATCGAGGTGGGTGGGCAACTGTTGGGTGGTGTGGGGGTGAGCGGCGCACCCTCTGGGCTTACCGACGAAGCCTGTGCCCAGGCGGGGATCGACGTCGTTATCGATGATCTGGAGATGGCGTTCTAGCGCTGCAGTTACTCCCTCTTCAGGCGGACCTCAGGGTGCTGATGGTCATGTCCGTGGTCGTGCGGTTGCGGTGCTGGCAATGGTGTGCCGGTAAGCACACAACGCACGGCAGTCTGCGGATCGCTCTCGCTGGTGGGGAAGACCCGCACCCCGTAGGAGCCGAGCCTTCTGATGAAACCCTCCCCACAGCCGCCGGTGATCAATACATCGACAGCAAAGATCGGGTGTTCGTCACCCCGGAATTCATGCATCGACATCGCCTTCGGCAGATCGAGGCGTTGCAGTTCCTGCACTTCTCCGTTCTCATCCTGACCAAAGATCAGGAAGCGGCGCGTCTTGCCGGCGTGGCCGGTGATGGTACGGAAGTTCTGGCTGGTGACAGCGATTTTCATGATGCTCTCATTGCGCAAGCCGATTTAGGCCGTTTGATCAGGGAGTGTGCCCAGTGTTCCATGGCGGCGTTGACCACCGGCATAGGGGGTTCCATGAAGGTGATGATAAACCGATCCCCGCTATCGCAGATGCCGATGGAGCGTGGGCGGATGGCGAGTGTCTCTGGTTCCTGCAGGGTCAGGCCGAAACAGAACACCAGGTTGATCGCGGAGTGGATGCTGTCAGCCACCTGTCCCTCCGGCAACTCGCGGGTATGGGCGAAGTGATCAAAGGTGGCGATATAGCGGGCTGACGGGTGCGCCTCAATGTGCTCGCGCAGGTAGTCAGCAATCGCCTCTACCGATTGAAAAAGACACTCCTCTCGTTCGATCTCCAACAGAAAGATTGGGAATGTCTCTTCGATCAACTCCTGTTTCAAGGTGTGTTCTCCCGAAGGTTTGGGCAGGGGAGTGCCCGGGCGATTACACGCCAAGCGTCACGAAGGCTGGCGTACATAGGTTGAACTATGCGGGAATCTTAGGAGGGGGCACACAGTTGCGCATTGAAAATACTCAATCTTCGGCAATGCGCTGCAGATTGGGAACATCCAGCAGGAAGTGATTGCTGCGGCTCTCCACCAGTAAACTCCGGCGCTTGAACTCGGCAATGGTGCGGCTGGCGGTTTCGGTGGTAATGCCGAGCATCGCTCCCATATCCTCGCGAGCGAACAGTTCGCACTCGCTGCTCTCCATGTCGCTGACCAGCCGCAACAGCAGCCGCGCTACCCGTTGCTTAGCGGAGCCGGTGGAGAGCTCGGTAAGCCAGGCGTCGGCCTCGTTGAGGGCCCGCTGCCAGCGATTCAGTAGCTCGCGGTGGAGTGTCGGGTTCTCTTGGCTGAGGTTGTCGACCACCTTGATCGGTAGGCTGCAGACCTCGGTCTCCTGCAGCACGATGGCATCGTGCTGATAGGGCTTGCCCAGCAGGCACTCCAGACCGGTGACATCGGTGGAGCGAATCAGGCGCACAATGCGCTGGCTGCCGTCTGGCAGATACTGCACCAGCTTCAGCACCCCGGAGCGGATGGTGTACATGCGCTGTCCGGAGTCGCCGCTGCGATAGAGCACCGCACCTACCGGCAAAGTGTACTGGTCGATCGGTTGGTGGATATGCTCGAAATCCCCCTCGTTAAGGCCGGCAAACAGCACCGACTCACGCAGTGCACAGACGCGGCAATCAGCCTGCCCATCCCAGGCATCTTTGAAGGTGACGTTTTTGACCATCTGGGCGGTTTCGCTTGGTTGTTCTGGAACAACTGACCATAGCAGAAATCATCCACAGGTGCCCCCGTCGCGGTGATGACGGGGCACAGGTTTCAGCCAACCTTGGGCAGATGGGCGAGGGACTCTTTGATCGCCGCCTCTGGATAGTCGAAATCCTCCAGCTCGCCAGCAAAGTAGCGGTCGTAGGAACTCATATCGAAGTGGCCGTGGCCGGAGAGGTTGAACAGCAGGGTCTTCGCCTCGCCACTCTCGGTGCAGCGTTTCGCCTCGCGGATGACGGCAGCGATGGCGTGGCACGACTCTGGTGCGGGGACTATGCCTTGGGTCTTGGCGAATAGCACCCCCGCCTCGAAGGTCTCCAGCTGCGGCACCGCCCAGGCATCGACCAGCCCCTCATTGTGTAGCTGGCTGACCAGCGCCGAGTCGCCGTGGTAGCGCAGCCCGCCGGCGTGGATGCCGGGGGGCATAAAATCGTGGCCCAAGGTGTACATCTTCAGCAGTGGGGTGAGGCCGATGGCGTCGCCGAAGTCATAGGCGTAGACCCCCTTGGTGAGGGTCGGGCAGGAGGTGGGCTCCACCGCCACCAGTTGCACCGTCTTGCCGGCGGCCTTGTCGGCGAAGAAGGGGAAGGCGATGCCGCCGAAGTTGGAGCCACCGCCGCAGGGGGCGAAGATCATATCCGGGTAGTCGCCGACCAGCTCCAGCTGCTTTTTCGCTTCCTCACCGATGATGGTCTGGTGCAGCAGCACATGATTGAGCACTGAGCCGAGGGCGTAGTTGGTGTCATCACGGCCGGCGGCCAGCTCCACCGCTTCGGAGATGGCGATGCCCAGGGAGCCGTCGGAGTCGGGGTGGGCAGTGAGGATCTGTTGGCCGGCGTTGGTGCGGTCGGTGGGGCTGGCGAAGACTTTGGCGCCCCAGGTCTGCATCATCGAGCGGCGATAGGGTTTCTGGCCATAGCTCACCTTCACCATGTAAACCTCCACCTCGAGGCCGAACAACTGCCCGGCCAGCGCCAGCGAGCAGCCCCACTGGCCGGCGCCGGTCTCGGTGGTGAGGCGTTTGATGCCCTCCATCTTGTTGTAGTAGGCCTGGGCGACGGCGGTGTTGGGTTTGTGCGAGCCGGCCGGGCTCACCGCCTCGTTTTTGAAGTAGATCTTCGCCGGGGTGCCGAGCGCCTGCTCAAGTCTGTTAGCGCGATAGAGCGGCGAGGGGCGCCATAGCCTGAGCGCCTCGCGCACCTCCTCGGGGATCGGGATCCAGCGCTCGGCGCTCATCTCCTGTTCGATGATCGCGTTGGGAAAGATCGCGGCCAGTGCGTCGGGTCCCACCGGCTGGCCGTCAGGGCCGAGTGGCGGCGTCGGTGGATTGGGCATGTCTGCCACCACGTTGTACCAATGGGTTGGCATCTCGGCCTCTTTCAGCAGGATCTTGGTCTTCATTTTTTTGGCTTCCTGATTGCGTCAGTGGATGGGGTAGAAGAGTGTTCTTTTGCGGTATCTCTGTGTACCCTCCCCACGGCATAATCACACATAGACCCCATTCGTCCAACGGAAAATCGAGCAACAGATGGCATTGATCAATCTACGCGGCATACAGTTGAGTTTCGGCGGCCCGCCGCTGCTCGACGGCATCGACCTGAGCATCGACAAGGGCGAGCGCATCTGCCTGCTCGGGCGCAACGGCGCCGGCAAGTCGACCCTGATGAAGCTAATCCTCGGTGAGCTGCAGGCGGACGACGGTGAGCGGGTGGTCAACGCCGGGGTGCGCATCGCACGGCTGATCCAGGAGGTACCCGCGGGCACTCAGGGCAGTGTGTTCGAAGTGGTGGCCGATGGTGCCGGTGATCTGGCCGGGACACTCAAACGCTACCACCAGCTCAGCCATCAGCTCGCCGAGAGCGCTGACGAATCGCTGCTGGAGCGGCTCGCCCAGGTCCAGCACGAGCTGGAGGCGGCGGATGGCTGGCAGCTGGAGCAGCGTGTCGAGACGGTGATCTCGCGCCTCTCGCTCGAGCCGGATGCGGAATTCACGGCGCTCTCCGGCGGCCTTAAACGGCGTGTGCTGTTGGCCCAGGCGTTGGTCAACGAGCCCGATCTGCTGCTGCTCGACGAGCCCACCAACCACCTCGATATCGAATCGATCGCCTGGCTGGAGGAGTTCCTGCTCGGCTATCGCGGCGCGCTGCTCTTCATCACCCATGACCGCGCTTTCCTGCGTCATCTGGCGACCCGCATCCTGGAACTCGACCGGGGCCGCCTCGGCGACTGGCCCGGCGACTACGACAACTTTCTGCGCCGCAAGCAGGAGCAGCTCAACGCCGAGGCGCTGGAGAACGCCCGCTTCGACAAGAAGCTGGCCCAGGAGGAGGTCTGGATCCGCCAGGGCATCAAGGCCCGGCGCACCCGCAACGAGGGGCGCGTGCGTGCCTTGAAGGCGATGCGTGAGGAGCGCGGCCAGCGCCGCGAGCAGGGCGGGAAGGTACGCATGCAGCTGCAGCAGGCGGAGCGCTCCGGCAAGCTGGTGGTGGAGGCGCAGGGCGTCAGCTATGCCTGGGACAGCACACCGGTGATCCGCGACTTCTCCTGCACCATCCTGCGTGGCGATCGCATCGGCATCGTCGGCCCCAACGGCGCCGGCAAGAGCACCCTGCTCAATTTGCTGCTCGGCAGGCTGCAGCCCGACCAGGGCAGCGTTGAGCTGGGTACCAATCTGGAGGTCGCCTACTTCGATCAGCTGCGTGATGCCCTCGACGAGAACCAGACGGTGCAGGATAACGTCGGCGGTGGCCGCGACCAGGTCATGGTCAACGGCAAGCCGAAACACATCATCTCCTACCTGCAGGACTTTCTGTTCAGCCCGGAGCGTGCCCGCGGCCCGATCAAGGCGCTCTCCGGCGGCGAACGCAACCGCCTGCTGCTGGCGAAGATCTTCCTCACGCCGGCTAATGTGCTGGTGCTTGACGAGCCCACCAACGACCTCGATGTCGAGACCCTGGAGCTGCTCGAGGAGCTGCTGCTCGACTACCAGGGCACCCTGCTGCTGGTCAGCCACGACCGGGACTTTCTCGACCACGCGGTCACCAGCTGCCTGGTGTTCGAGGGTGATGGCCGGGTCGGTGACTATGTGGGCGGTTACAGTGACTGGGAGCGGATGCACAAACAGGCGCTGCAGGAATCAGCACCAGCTCCCGCAAAACTGGCTAAGCCCGCAGCCCGTGCTGCGAAAAAAGCGTCCGTCAAACTGAGCTACAAAGACCAGCGTGAACTGGACGACCTGCCTGCCTGCATCGAGGTGCTGGAGGCCAGCCTGGAACAGATCCAGACCCGCATGGCCGATCCCACCTTCTATCAGCAGGGCAGCGATGAGGTCGCGGTGGTACAGCAGCAGATGCAGTCCACCGAAGCGGAGCTGGAGACGGCCTACGCCCGCTGGGAGGAGTTGGAGGCAAAGCGGGAGGGGTGATTTTGCCTGCGCGACTAAAGAAATCCCGCCATCCAGCCGCCGGCTATCACAGAGACAAAGCAAGCGGAGCAAGCGCATGAGAGTAGTGATGCCAGGTTTGATCCTCTCCCTCTCCCTGCTCACAGGTGGGCCGCTCTATGCCGGTGCCGCCTGCGTGGTAGCGAAAGAGCTGGGTAACTCGTTGGCCATCGAATTGGTGGCGGGGCCGAACGAGACGGTCTCCAGCGCCACCGACAAGGGCGTAGAGCGGCTACGCAAGAAGGGCTTCCACAAAAAGTACCAGGATCCCCACGCCCAGGCCATCAGCGACCTGAAACACGCCTACGCCGTGGTGATCAAGACCCAATACAAAACCTTCCGGGGCAAGCCGCGCACCAGCTACGGCTGTGGTTTCAGCCCCTACTCCTACCAGGGCGCAGAGCAGGCGGCACTGCTCGATCTACAGAACTACTCTTGGGGCTGGAAGCCGGCGTATGGCTATGAGGTGTTCAAGAAGCTGAAGTATTAGAGCGCCTCTGATCAAGTCGTGAACTCGTATCTTGCGCCCATAGGGCGGCCTGTGGCCGCCGTGTGTCATACCTTGAAATCAAGGATGCTGTCGGGCGCAGCCCGACCTATAAACTTAAATATTGAGCCGCCGGTCCCCTCTTGCTCAACCAAAACGACCGTTGATGTAGTCTTCCGTTAGCTTGTGGCGAGGACGGGTGAAGATGTCGTCGGTGGGACCCACCTCGATCAGACGCCCCAGGTGGAAATAGGCGGTGCGCTGGGAGACCCGCGCGGCCTGCTGCATCGAGTGGGTGACGATGGCGATGGTGTAGTTCTCACGCAGCTCGTCGATTAGCTCCTCGATCTTCGCCGTGGCGATGGGGTCGAGTGCTGAACAGGGCTCGTCCATCAGGATCACGTCGGGCGACACGGCAATCGTGCGTGCGATACAGAGACGCTGTTGCTGGCCGCCTGACAGGCTGGTGCCTGGCTGGTCGAGCCGGTCCTTCACTTCGTCCCAGAGGCCGGCCTTGCGTAAGGAGGTCTCCACCACCTCGTCCAGCTCCTGGCGGTTGGCCGCCAGGCCGTGAATTCGCGGGCCGTAGGCGATATTGTCATAGATCGATTTGGGAAATGGATTGGGTTTCTGAAACACCATGCCCACCCGGGCACGCAGCGGCACCACGTCGAGTCGGCGGTCGTAGATCTCCTGACCGTCGAGCTGGATCTGACCGCTCACCCGACAGATATCGATGGTGTCGTTCATCCGGTTCAGGCAGCGCAGAAAGGTGGACTTGCCACAGCCTGAAGGCCCGATCATAGCTACCACTTCGTTTTTGCCGATATCCAGGCTCACATCCATGATGGCATGCTTATCGCCGTAGAAGACATCGAGGTTACGGCAACGCATGCGTGGGTCCGCCACCTCGACCTCACCGACCGTGCCGCTGAAATCATCGGCATCGCCTTTGAAACGCGCCACGCTTACGGATGCCAGTAGACCCTTGTTCGGGGCGTCTCGCATGACTTCTTTTGCAATCGCATTCATCATTGTTCCACTCCTATAGCCGCCGCTTACCAGCGGCGTTCGAATCTCTTACGCAGCAGAACTGCCAACGCATTCATCAGGATAAGAAAACCCAACAGCACCATGATCGCCGCCGAGGTGCGTTCCATGAAGGCACGTTCAGGACTGTCGGCCCAAAGAAAAATCTGCACCGGCAACACCGTAGAGGGATCCAGCGGTCCGCCGGGAATATCGACGATGAAGGCCACCATACCGATCATCAGCAGCGGCGCCGATTCACCCAAGGCTTGGGCCATGCCAATGATGGTGCCGGTAAGCATCCCCGGCAGGGCCATCGGTAGCACATGGTGGAACACCATCTGCATCTTCGATGCCCCCACTCCCAGGGCCGCTTCGCGGATCGAGGGCGGTACCGATTTGAGTGCCGCACGGCTGGCGATGATGATGGTGGGCAGGGTCATCAGGGTCAGCACCAAGCCGCCCACCAGGGGCGCCGAGCGGGGCAGGCCGAAGAAATTGATGAACACCGCCAGCCCCAGCAGGCCGAACACGATGGAGGGCACCGCCGCGAGGTTGTTGATGTTGACCTCGATGAGGTCGGTCCAGCGGTTGCGGGGGGCGAACTCCTCCAGATAGACCGATGTCGCCACGCCGATCGGGAAGGCGAGCAGCAGGGTGATGAGCAGGGTGTAGAGCGAGCCCATCAGCGCGCCGCCGATGCCGGCTTGCTCGGGTTCCCGCGAGTCGCCATTGGTGAAGAAGGCACTGTTGAACTTCAGCTCGACCGCTCCCTGGGCGCTGAGGGCATCGATCCAGCCGATCACCTGGTCTTTCAGTCGGCGCTCGTTTTCCGGCAGCGAACGGTCGATCTGCCCCTTGACCAGCATGTCCAGATCGTCGTCCGCCAGCAGCCACAGGGTTTGGCGGGTGCCGATCAGCTCTGGATCGGCGAGCACCCTGGCGCGCAGATCGAACGCCGCACCACTACTTACCAACTTGTATAGGGTTCGCTTCTCGCGTCGGTTTTTTACCTCCGGGAAGCGTTTACGCAGACTCTGCTTGATCAGGCCGGCGTAGTCCGCATGCCCCAATTCGGTTCGGTCTCTGTTCCCGCTGGGGTCGATCACGGCGGCATCGAAATGGATATCCAGCCGGATCTGAGTCTGCCAAAAGGCGGTATAGCCTTTGCTGACAATACTGACGAACAAAAAGGTGACGAACAGCAGCCCCACACAGACGGCCCCGATCCCGATGGCTTTGAAGCGACGCTCACGCCGGTAACGGGCGGCCAGGGAGGCTTTAACTTTTTCGGTGGCCGCGGCCCCCGAACCGATCGGATTATTCATACTGCTCCCGATATTTGCGCACCACATGCAGGGCCACCAGGTTCAATACCAGGGTGACCACGAATAACAGCAGCCCCAAGGCAAAGGCGGCCAGGGTCTTGGGGCTGTCGAACTCCTGGTCACCCACCAGCAGGGTCACGATCTGCACCGTCACCGTAGTCACACTCTGCAGTGGATTGGCGGTGAGATTGGCCGATAGGCCCGCCGCCATCACCACGATCATGGTCTCGCCAATGGCCCGGGAGACCGCCAGCAGGATGCCGCCAACGATGCCCGGCAGCGCCGCGGGGATGATCACCTGCCGGATGGTCTCGGAACGGGTTGCGCCGAGACCGTAGGAGGCGTCGCGCAGCGCCTGGGGGACGGCGTTGATCACGTCGTCGGAGAGCGATGAGACGAAGGGAATGATCATGATGCCCATCACCAGTCCGGCGGCCAGAGCGCTTTCGGAGGAGACGTCGAGTCCCAGTAGCCCGCCGCTGTTGCGAATGAAGGGCGCCACTGTGAGCGCTGCGAAGAAGCCGTAGACCACAGTGGGAATCCCGGCCAGGATCTCCAGCACCGGCTTGGCGATAGCCCGCAGCCTGCGCCCCGCGTATTCGGAGAGGTAGATGGCCGACATCAGTCCGATGGGCACCGCTACCAGCATGGCGATGAAGGAGATCAGCAGGGTGCCGGCAAATAGGGGGATGGAGCCGAAGGCGCCCGAGGAGCCCACCTGATCGGCGCGGATCGCCATCTGCGGACTCCACGTCAGGCCGAACAGGAACTCGCTGAGTGGAATCTGCTGAAAGAAGCGCAGCGCCTCGAACAGCACCGACAGCACGATGCCGATGGTGGTGAAGATGGCGATGGTGGAACTGGTGATGAGCAGGGCTTTGAGCACGCCCTCCACCCGGTTGCGGGCGCGCAGTTCCGGCGAGATGAAGCGCCAGGCGTAGCTCGTGCCCAGCATCGCCAGTACTAGGATCAGCACGGTCAAGGCGGCCGCCGAGGTGCGCTCGAGACTTTGCAGGTGATCCGCGGCCGCCTGTATCGCGGGACCGATCTTAGTGGAGACGATATTGCCCGCCGCCAGGTTCTTGATGTCGTTGATCACCAGACCCAGCTCCGCCTCAGGCAGGTTGCGGGTCGCCTCGGGCAGCTCCGCCACCACTAGGCTGGTAATGATGTTGGGCTCGAAAATTAGCCAGATCCCCAGCACCAGCAGCGCCGGGAGTCCGCACCAGATGGCCGTGTAGAAGCCGTAGTAGCTGGGCAAGGAGTGCAGCTGGCGGACCCTGGTAGGGCCTCCCACCAGGGTGTGAGAACGTCGGCGTCCCAACTGATAGGCCAGGCTGGTCAGGATCGCTAGCAGCAGGATCAGGGTTGTGTAGTGCATAATCTATCAAGGGTGGCCGGGGAAATTCCCGGCACCTCAATCCCACTCGCTCATTTGAGCTGCAGGTTCTTTAACGATCTGACGTCGCTGGCGAAGGCATTGCGCTCCGCCTTTGGCATGGGAATCATGCCTTTGTCGGCCAGATAGCCCTCGTCACCCCAGGCCTTTTCAGAGGTGAACTCAGAAAGGTATTCGCTGATGCCGGGGATCTTGCCAATGTGTGCCTTCTTCACATAGAAGAAGAGCGGACGGGATACCGGGTAGGAGCCGTCGGCGATGGACTCGAATTCAGGCGCCACACCCTCGATCTTGGAACCCTGTACCTTGTCGCTGTTTTGGTCGAGGAAGCTGAAGCCGAACACTCCCAGGGCGTTGGGGTTGGCCTCTAGCTTCTGCACGATCAGGTTGTCGTTCTCGCCGGCCTCGATGTAGGCGCCGTCCTCACGAATCGCGTGGGCCACCGCCTTGAACACCTTCTTGCCCTTCTTGTTGTAAGCGCGCTCGGGGATGCCGAGCTTGGCCATCAGCGGTTTGACCTGCTCCTCGCCCTTGGCCTTGTGCAGGGCCTTCAGGTCGGAGAAGGTCGTGGCGCCAGTGCCCATCACCAGATCGGCGAAGGCGTCGCGGGTGCCGGAGGTGGGCGGCGGCCCTAGTACCTCGATCTTGGTGTTCGGCAGGGCCGGATTGACCTCCTTCCAGGTCTTGTTGGGATTGTCGATCAGCTTGCCGTCAGGACCGGGAACCTGCTTGGCCAGGGCCAGAAAGAGATCCCGGCGGGTCAGTTCGAACTGAGCTGCATGTTTCGAGTTGGCGATGGCGATGCCGTCGTAGCCGATCTTCACCTCGACAATGTCGTTCACACCCTGCTTGGTGCAGCGCTCGACCTCGGACTTCTTAATCCGGCGGGAGGCATTGGTGATATCCGGATGCTCCACACCCACTCCGGCGCAGAATAGCTTCAGGCCACCACCGGAACCGGTGGATTCGATCTTTGGGGTCTTGAAGCTGCTGGTTTTGCCGAAGGTCTCGGCCACCACGGTGGCGAAGGGGTAGACGGTGGAAGAGCCGACGATGGAAATGTAGTCACGCGATGCGGCTGCCGTGGCGACGGATGCGGAAGCAGCCAGCAGTGCGGCGAGGGCGAAACGCTTGTTGATCACAATTATCTCCAGTACAGGGTTTGAACTTGTGGCGGAGATTATTGGATGGTTGTGTTACACAGGAATGAGCGCTTTATGACAGTTTTGTTACAAACCACCTTGGGAGAGGCGGGATGCAAGCGTTGGGAAACACTATATCTCTTCACGCAGCAGACTAAGGAGCCTCTGATCGAGTCACCCTTTTCAATGAATTTTCTGAGCTGTGAAAGCGCTCTGGTGTAGTTGCTCAGGCGTTGAATTCAGCGGATATCCTATTCCAGCTTCATAATGAAAACTTTCCGGTTTTTATATGGTTGTTAATATTTTGCTGACAGAACCATCTGTTTTTCAGTAACTCGTGCCAAAACGGAAGACTGATCCTGGTGATGCTCAGGTGACGGGGCTCGGAGGTTTGGGCAGACAGACTGCTTACAACATCACGAAGAGTGGCGCGACCGGGTAGTTGGGTAAACTGATGCCTCGCCATGCCCCTCGGCTAGCACCCGCGAGGTGGGAAACAGACAGCTGAAGCGGCTGCCCTTGCCGGGCTCGCTCTCTATCTGCAACTCACCGCAGTGGCGGGTTAACACATGCTTGACGATGGCAAGGCCCAGGCCGGTGCCACCGCTGCGGCGTGAGCGTGCCACGTCCACCCGGTAGAAGCGCTCGGTCAAGCGGGGTATGTGCTCAGGGTCGATGCCGATGCCGCTATCGGTGACCGAGAAACAGGCGCCCTGTTCGGTGCGCTCCCAGCGCATTCGGATCAGCCCGCCGGCAGGGGTATAGCGGACTGCATTGAACACCAGGTTGGAGAAGGCGCTGTCGAGCTCCCGTTCCACGCCGAGCAAGCGATAGTCATCGACGATCTCCAGTTCGATGTGGTGGTGCTGATCGCCACTCAGCGCCTCAGCCTCGCTCTGTATGGTGGTGAGCAGCAGAGCCACATCCACCGGCTCGTCCCTCTGCGGCGCGTCCTCCCGCTCCAGACGCGCCAGCAGCAGCAGATCCTCGACAATGCGCTGCATGCGTGTGGTCTGCTGGTACATCTGGTTGATGATGTGGCACCAGGGTGAGAATTCGGGATCTTCAGCGTCGTTCAGGGTCTCCAGGTAGCCGTGAATGACGGTCAGCGGGGTGCGCATCTCGTGGGATAGATTGGCCACGAAATCGCGGCGTACAATCTCCAATTGTTGCAGACGGGTCACATCCCGCGCCTGCAACAGACGTTTGCCCTTGCCGTAGGGGACGATACGCACCTCGAGGGTGCGTTTGTGGTCCAGCGGCCCCGGCATTTGCAACGGCTGGCTGTAATCACCCTGTGCCAGGTACTTCCGGAACATCGAGTCGGGGATCAGCTCTTCAAGTGAGCGGTCGCTACTCCGTTTCTTTCTGAAGCCGAATATCTCGCTGGCGGCACCGTTCCACCACTCCACCTGACCACGATCGTTCAGCACCACGGTGGCATCGGGCAGGGCGTTGGTGGATTGATGAAACCCACTGAGCATGCGGCTGAGTTTGCGTTTGCGTTTGCGTTTGCGTCCACGTTCACGCAGTGCCTCCACCGCATGCACGATCTCGCCCCACCCGCCCAGTGCCGACGGTGGCTCATGGTGTTTTGGGTCGTCCAGCCACAGGCTCAAACGGTGGAGATTGTGCATGTGCCACAGCAGGTAAGAGACCAGACCGCACAGCAGCGCCAAGGCCGGGTGGTCGATCCAGACTCCCCAGGCAAACAGCAGCAGCCCGACACAGACGACAAGGGCAAACTCCCGGTAACGGCCTGCTCGATGAAGGCTCATTTTGCGGCGACCTGTCCAGAGAAGCGGTATCCAGCACCACGTACCGTCTGTACTAGACGGTCTAGACCATGCGGCTCCAGAATCTTGCGCAGGCGTCGGATGTGTACATCCACAGTGCGCTCCTCAATGAACACGTTGGTGCCCCAGACGTTGTCGAGCAACCGTGAACGGCTGAACACCTTGTTCTGATGAGTCATGAAGAAGTGCAGCAGGCGGAACTCGGTGGGACCGAGTTCGATCTCCTTCGAATCGGCGCTGACCCGATAGGAGGTCGGATCGAGCCGCAGCCCCGCCACCTCCACCGCCTCTTCAGTGGCGTGGGGTGCCACCCGGCGCAGGATTACCTTGATCCGGGCAATCAGTTCGCGGGGCGAAAAGGGCTTGGTTACATAGTCTTCCGCCCCCGATTCCAAACCCCGTACCTTATCGTCCTCTTCACCGCGGGCGGTGAGTACGATCACCGGAATCTCAGCGGTCAGGGAATCCCGCTTCAGCTCCTGGGTGAGTTCTACCCCGCTGGTGCCGGGCAGCATCCAGTCCATCAGGATCAGGTCCGGCATTTGCCGGGCCAGACAGGTGCGTGCCTGCCCGGCGTCTTCCGCCTCCATCGTCTCATAACCGGCCTGTCGCAACACAAAGCCGATCATCTCACGCACGGCGGTCTCGTCCTCGACGATGAGAATCTTCGTGGTCATGCTAAATATCCATTAGCTGTCTGATATTCAAACCTGGTATTAGACCGAATCGATGGTTACATTTTGATGACGTCTGGAACCCAGTATGGATGCTGGCATGCCAGCTCGCTCAGAGGCTCATTAATCACTCTCCAATCAGAATCTCCACTTCCACCTGGTCGTTGTTGCCCTGCTCATCCAGAGCAAGGATACGGTTTTTTCCAGCCTGACTAAAACGGTAGGCGATGTCCTGTGAGGCGGGGAAGCGGCCGAGAAACTCACCGTTGACGTACCAGCTCACCTTGCCCTGAGCGCCAAGGCTCTTCAGCATGATCTGGGGTAGGGCATCACCGCCCGGTTGAGTCAGTTCGGCCTGGTGATTGGGGGAGATGATCTGCAATCCAGCGGCCCCGATCATACTGGCAGGTGGGCAACGAGAATCGGCGGCAGGCAGCTGACCCAACCGGGTCTGCCGAAAGGGCAGCCAGGGCTCCAGGGCGGGTGGCCAGAGGGCGAGCTGCAGTGGCTGTTTTTCCACCCCCGGGCAGCTGGAGGCAATCCGCTTCCCCTGGTCCTGACTCACCCAGAGCTTGAGCGGGTTGCTGTCCAGCCCCTGGTTGGGCGTGGGCGGGATCTGCCCGTCGAGGCTCCAGGCCGTCAGGTTGCGGTGGCAGTGCTGTTCCGGCTGCTGCTGCTTCAGGGTGCCGAGTGGCCAGCAGATCTGCACCTCGGCCACCGAGGGCGGTGCGCTGCTCCATGCCTCGTTCCCATCCGCCAGCAGGTTGGCGAGGCGGAACAGCAGTGGTGCCGCGGAGAGTGCGCCATAGTGTCCCGGTACCGGGGTGCCGTCGGGCCGCCCGAGCCAGACTCCGAGGCTGTAGCGGGGCGTCACCCCGACCGCCCAGGCGTCGCGAAAGCCGTAGCTGGTGCCAGTCTTCCAGGCCAGCCGGGTTTCGTCTCGCACCCGGTGGCCGCCGAGCCGGTCGGGTCGTGGAGTCTCGGCGAGTATCTGTCGTACGATCCAGGCTGCGCCGGGGGAGAGCAGAAAGCGCGTTGTATTCGGCTCGCCCAGCAGCAGGCGCAGGGGGTGCGTCTGACCATTGTTGGCGATGGCCAGATAGCCCTGCAGCAGCCGCTCCAGGGAGATGCCCGCGCCGCCCAAGATCAGCGCAGGATTGGGGCGGCCATCCCCCGGAATCGTCAATCCCAGGCCGGCGTTGGCCAGACGGTTGGCGAAGCTGCCTGGGCCGAGCTGCTCCAGCAGATTGACCGCCGGCACATTGAGCGACTGTTGCAGCGCCCGGCTGGCGCTCACCGGCCCCTCGTGGCCGCGGTGAAAGTTGGCCGGACGATAGGCCTGGCGGTGGCGCGGCGCATCGCTCAGCAGCGAGGCGGAGTGGATCAAGCCATCGTCCAACGCCATCCCATAGAGAAACGGTTTCAAAGTTGAGCCCGGTGAGCGGATCGCCCTCACCATGTCGACCTGGCCCAGGCGTTTGTCGTCGAGAAAACCAGCCGAGCCGACATAGGCAAGCACCTCGGCGCTACGGTTCTCCACCACCAGCAGCGCTACCGAGACCCCCGGCGGTTGTTGCTGTGCGTAGTTTTTCGCCAACTCCGCGACCATCGCCTGCAGTTCGCCATCCAGGGTGGTGCGGATCACCGCCTGCTGGGGGAATCGGTTGCGCAGGCGGCGCGCCAGCAGCGGCGCCAGCAGCGGCGGGCGAAAACTGTTGGCGTAGACCCGCTCCAGCTTTGCCTGCTGGACCACCGCCTGCGACCAGATACCCTGGCTAGTCAGCCGCTCCAGTACCTTGTTGCGCGCTGCCTCGGCAGATTCGGCGTGGCGGTCGGGGCGTAGCCGGCTGGGGGCCTGGGGTAGCACCGCCAGCAGTGCCGCCTCAGCGTGGGTCAGCTCGCTGGCGTCCTTCTGAAGATAGCTGAGGCTGGCTGCCTGCACCCCTTCTAGGGGGCCGCCAAAAGGGGCCAGCTGCAGATAGAGTTCGAGGATCTCCCGTTTGCTGAAGTGCCACTCTAGCTGCAGGGCGCGGAGTATCTGTGACAGTTTTCCGGAGAGGCTGCGGGAGTGGGGGTGGAGCAGTCGCGCCACCTGCATCGTCAGGGTGGAGCCGCCGGAGACGATGCGCCCGCTGGCCAGATTCTGTGCTGCGGCGCGCAGCAGGGCGAAGGGATTGATCCCCGGATGCCAGTAGAACCAGCGGTCCTCGTAGCCGAGCAGTGCCTCGATATAGAGCGGCGAGATCTGCTCCAGGTGCAGCGGATAGCGCCACACCCTGCGTGCATTGGGGAAGGTGCGCAGCGGGCGGCCCTGCCGGTCCACCACCACCTGGGAGGGGGCATCGGTACCGGGCTGCTGGAGAGGATAGAATAGATCGAGTGCCCACAACAGCAGGCCGCTGGCGAGCAGCAGCCCGGCCGACCAAGCCAGCCAGGGCCTGCTGCCGCAGCCTCTCATGGTGCGTCGACCACCTCGAGTAGGCCACCCGACTCGCCGATCGCGCGCAGCTCTGGGCGGTACATATCCTCCACCAGGGTTGGTGGTACCTGGTAGTGGCCGGGAGTGACCGCGCGGGCCAGGTAGAAGAGGTGGCTCGACTGGCCTTTGCGTAGATCGAGGGCGGCGACAAAGCGATCATCGCGATACTCCCTGTGCACGATCTGCGACTGCTGCATCAGCTCGCTCACCGGCTTGTTGTCGATCTTGATCTGGTCCAGTTGGATTGCATGTTTCAGGTTCTGGTTCTCCAGCTCCAGCCCGGCGGGCAGCAGCTCCACCAGCAGCGCGTCGGGGATGCGCTGCTCAGCATCGAGCTGCAGGTGGACCAGCACCAGCTCGCCGGTTTCGATCTGCTTGAGGTCGATCGGCTTGCCATCGCGGGAGTAGTGGCTGCGTGCCACGCTGATCCCTTGTGAGACAGGTTTCGGTGGCTGGTTGGGATAGCCACTCAGCAGCAGGTCGCTAATCAGGGGAGTGTCGCTCCGATTCTCCAGGGTTATGCCGGCGCTGAGCTGATCGATCTCCAGACTGATCTGGTATGCGCCCGACTGCACCAGTTCCAGTAGCTCTTCACCAATGCGCAGGCTCGCCTGCCAAGGGTTGTCGTCGGGCCGTTGCAGCGCCAGTGCGGCGAGGAACAGCGCGTTGCGCTCCTGGGTGCTGAGGTATTGGCGGGACAAGAGCTGATCGCGCAGGGTCCGGGCCATCCCGATCACCGGCTTGTCATGGATTTTGGCATCGGCGAGCAGGCTGATCATCAACGCTTGGTCGCGCAGCGGTGAACCGTAGTCGCCCAGATAGGCGCCGGGTTTCGGCGCGCCGATCTCCAGCCCGCGGGTGATCGCTGCGGCACCGTTCTTGTGGTCCCCCTGGTTTTTCAGGGCGAGGCCGAGGTGGATCAGCGGCAGGCCCGATCTGGCGTACTGCGCCTGGCTGCGCCAGAGGCTGCGCAGGTGGCCAAGATTGGCGCGGTTGATGCGCGACAGCACGTAACCGGCGTAGGCGCGATAGGCGAGGCGGTAGTGGTCGGGGGCATCGCTGTGGCGCTCGATGAGCATGCGGGACTGCTTCAGATACTGCTCCAGGCGCTCTACCACCCGCCGCAGAAACTCCGGCTCCACTGCAAGGCCCATCGCCTGGGCGCTGAGCAGAAAGTCTGCCACATAGGCGGTGAGCCAGTGCTCCTCCGGGCTGTGATTGTCCCACAGGCCGAAGCCACCGCTGCCGCGCTGCTGCGCCTGCAGCCGTTCGAACGCCTGCTCCAAACTCTGCTGGCGTTTGTTGAGCTGCTCAGGATCGAGGCCGAAGCGGCGCAGGTTCTGCTCGTTGGCGTGTAGCCAGGGCCAGGCGCTGCTGGTGGTCTGTTCGAGACAGCCGTAGGGGTAGCGCAGCAGTGCCTCGACCTGATCCTCGATCTGCAGTGTGATGCGGTTGTCGAGGCTCAGCCGGGCGCCCACTGTGGCCGGGCTGAAGGCGCTCAGAGCGGGTAGCGGCAGGGGGGCGTGCTCGCCCGGCTCCAGGGTCAGGGAACGGCGCTCCCGAATCGCCGGCCAGGCGGGCTGCACCGTCAGCTGCCAGTGGCGCTGGAACGGTTCGATCTGCTTGCCCTCAACCGCCAGGTGGATCTGCGCCAGGCCGAACCGGTCGCCCGCCTGCAGAGGGTAGCGAAGGGTCCGCTTCTCGCCGGCGGCCAGCAGCAGTCTCTCGGGCTCAGCGTTGAGGATGAGCGGGGCTGTGGCCTGTAGCTGCAGGGTCAATGGTTGTTCGGTGTCGGTGGTGTTGTGCAGGTCCAGCGCCAGGTTGCTCTGGTCGCCGCTGGCGAGAAAACGCGGCAGCGCCAGCTGGGTGACGACCGGTGCGGCGACTTGGATCTCCCGCTCGCCGCTGCCGAAGCGATCCTCACCGAAGGCCACCGCCATCAGCCGCAGCGTGCCGTTGAAGTCGGGTAACTGCAGCTCGATCTGTGCCTCGCCCTGGGCATTCAACGAAACAGGGCCGTTGAACAGTGAGACGATCTTTACCTCGCTGCGGGGCATCTTGGCGTTGCCGCCCATGCCGTCGCCGCCAAAGCGTTGCCGGGCCAGTGGGTAGCGGTTGAGTTCGATCAGCCGGCCATAGACATCCCGGCTCTCGACCTGGAAGCGGCGCCGCTGGAACAAGCCAGCAAAAGGATCGGGGGTGGCGAAGTCGGTGATATTGAACACCCCGACATCCACCGCTGCCAGGGTGGCGTGGAGCGGCTGGCTGTTGTCGATGCCTTGGGCCTTGAGGCGGACCGTCAGGGGCCGGTTGGGCTCCACCTTACCGGGGCTTTGGATGCTGACCTCAAGTCGCCGTTCGCTGCGCTCCAGGGGCAGGTGCAGCAGGCCAATGGCGCGATTGGGCGTGATCAGCTGCTGGCCGGTTGCCGCCGGGCGCAGCGCCAGTACCGAGATGTAGAGGTCGTGGCGCTGCCAGGTCGGGTCGATGGGAATCTCGATTTGGCTGCCGGTCTTGCGTAACGGCAGGCTGGCTGACCAGAGTGGGCGCTCACTGCTCTCCACCAGCACCAGGCCCTGGCCGTCGTGGGGTGGCATGATGCGCAGCTGGGCAGTGTCGCCGGGGCGGTAGGCGGCCTGGTCCAGCGCTAGGCTGACCTTGTCGGGGCGTGCTGCCTGGCCGCTCTGTTGGCTCTGTTGCCAGTCGTGGTACCAGGTCTCTCCAGCAGTGAAGCGCAGGCTCGATCGGCGGCCGCTGGCTGGGTCGCTGATCTCCAGCCGGTAGCGGCCCCACTCCACCGGTAGTTCCAGCTTGCCATGCTCGCCTTTCGCCAGATCCAGTGTGGTATTGAGGACCGGATAGGCCTGCTCGGTGAACTCCGAATACCAGCCGCGGTCGCTGGAGTACTCCCAGAAGTATTGGCGCTCCTCGCGGATCAGGGTCGCCTCCAGGCCTTGGGCGGCGAGCAGCCGGCCGTCGGCGTCGGCCATCACGATCTCGAATGTGAGGCGGCTGTCGGCCGGAGGATTCTGTTCCTTGTCGAAGGGCGGGCGAATGCCGATCACTCCACCCGTGGGCCAGATCAGCTGGTCGTGGCGGCGGCTCACTGGTCGGCCTCCCGACTCGAACAGGCTGGCGGTGAGTGACAGGCGCAGCGGTGAGCGGCTATCTGCCCAGCGCGAGGGAATCTGCAGCCGGGCTTGGCCGCTGGCGTCGAGCTGCAGATCCTCCAGCTCAAAACGCTGGCTGTGTTGCTGCTCGTCCTGATCACCGAACTGGAAGCCGGGCAGGGTGGCGATGGGGTTGCGCCAGAGGGTGAGCTCGAGCTGGCTGCTGAGGCGGTTGCCGGCAGCGGGTGCGCCGTAGAGGTGGTCTCCCTGTACCTTGATCTCTATCGGTTCTGCCGGGCTGGTAGCCTTGTCAGTTGCGGCCGAGAGGTCCAGTTTCATTCGCTCTGGCAGGAACTCCTCTACCTGGAAGCTGTAGCGGGCGGGCTCGCCGTCGGGCTTTTCCACCTGCAGCTGCCAGCGACCGGTCTTGGCGCTGGTGGGGATGTGAAATGCCTGCTGGTAGTAACCCGCCGGGGTGTCTGAACGCCAACGCAGGCGCTTGACCTCCTGATCATCCGGGCCGCGGATGGTCGCCTTCAGCACAGGGGCGTTGTCGAAGCGGCCGTCCCGGTCGCGTAGCAGGCCGTTGAAGTGGATCGTTTCGCCGGGGCGGTAGAGGTCACGCTCGCTATAGATGAAGAGCTGCTGGGCTTGGTCGGGCTGCTCACCTAGGTCGAAATCGGAGAGGTCGAGGGCCGGTCTGTTGAGCGCGAGCAGGGTCAGCTGAGCCTCCTTGTGGGCGCGGATCAGCTCGATCTGGTCGAGAGCGTGGCTGAAGCTGGCCAGCCCCTCCGGCGAGGTGCGGCTGGTGGCGATCAGGTTGCCTTTGCGGTCGAGTGCCTCCAGGGTGACGCCGGCCAGCGGCTGCGCCTTGCCCAGGGAGTAGCTGTAGATGTCGAGCTGGTTATTGTAGCGGCGCGCGTGCAAGCCGATGTCGGTGATGGTGAAGTAGGCGGTCTCGGGATGGCTGGTGTAGCTGCCGGCGGGTTTCATCAGTGCCAGATAGAGGCCTGGCTCGGCCAGGGCCGGCTGGGCGCTGATGTCGATGCTGCGGCGGGCGCGGGTGTTGCGTGGCAGATCCAGGGTGAAGCGGCCGCTGTGGACCAGCTCGGTCCAGTCGGCGAGCTTCTCGAACAGGCTGTAGCGGTAGCGCGACTGCAGCTGCCGCCAGACCTCCAGTAGGCTCGCCTCGCGTACCCGATGGAAGGTGATGTCGACCGCATCCACGTTGACCGCGACGATCGGCAAGCCGCTGCCCTTGTGAGGCAGCAGCAGCGAACCCTGGCTATCAAAGCTGGCGGCGGGCTGCAGTTGCCGGGTCTTCAGCCTGGCGGGGTGGTTCTGCGCCAGTTGTGATCCATTCGCTGCCTGCAGTTTGCGGTAGATGGTCAGGCGGTAGTCGGTCTCTGGTTCGGTGTCGGGGAAGCAGGTGCGTCGGCCATCCTTCGCGAGCACCCAGGCGCCCTCCACCAAGCCCTGATCGGTGGTGAGATTGAAGTAGGGCTGGATATCGGTGCTGGGGTCGAGGGGCTGGCTGAACAGGGCACAGATCTGGTTCTTTCCCTCGATGGCGCGTTCCGAGACGTCGAGTACCTGCAGCGCTTCAGCAGCCTGCAGCGGCAGGCTGGCAGCCACTAGCCAGAGGCCGAGCAGCAGCAGGGACAAGGGTTTCGAGAGCGGGTGGTGATGACCCCACATGGCCATTCTCCTTAGGTCGTTCTTGTCACCCAACTATGTCAGGGGATGATGGCAGAGCAGTGGCAGATCCTGACAGAAACAGGCAGCTTGTTCACGGCTCTTTTGTCGCTTCTTCAACAGTGGGGGCGAGCAGCTGCAGGATCAGCGGGATCGCCGGTGGTACGCGTTGGCTCTCGGTGGAGAGGTTGCGGATGATCGAGAGGTGAGTGCCGCTGACGGTGTGGAACTCCGCTCCGGGCAGGCGGGCGGAGTCGAGGCTGACCAGGCCATCGCCGAGGATCGCCAGCGCCGCTTCGATCTGCTCGAACAGCTGCAGCAGGGCCACCTCTGTGCCTTCGGGCAGGGTCTCCCGGTGGTTTGCAATGGCGGCCTGCAGACGCTGTTTATCGATCTGGCCGAGTTGGCCGGCGATCACCATTATGCGGGTGTCGGGTGGTGCTGGGCGGCTGTTCAGCTGAGTAAGAAACGGACTGCCGGGAGTCAGGTCGAGGCCCGCCTCGCCAGCACCGTCGAAGATCGCGTTGAGCCAGCCGAACTCGCCGTTGGTGATCTCGGCAAACTGGTCGCGCAGCTCGGCAAAAAAGCGCAGCCGTGCCAGCTCTGAGCCCTGGTTGGGGGTGCCGACCAGGATCAGCTGGCTGACCTGGGGGATGTTCTTGTCTGTCAGCCACTCGGGACGGCTCAGCAGATCACGACTGACTAGTCCGCCCATGCTGTGGGCAACGATGGTGATCGAGCTGACGCCCTGCTGTTGCAGCCACTGCAGCTGTTGGTGAAACAGCTCGGCTGACTCGCTGATCGGCTGGTCGTCCGGATAGTTCATCAGCCAGACGCTGAAGCCTGTTTTGGCCAGTGTCGGCGCCAGATTCATCCAGATCTTGCCTGGGTCATCGAGACCGTGGATCAACACTACCTGGGGGCGGGATAGATTGAGCGGACGCCCGGCGGGGAAGGGTTTCAGACCGTAGTGTGCGTTTGCCTCGGCAGCCTGCTGCGGAAAGCGCTGCTCGATAGTGTGGCGCAGCTGACTGCGGATTTGCCGTTCCTGCTCGCTGAAGTGGGGGCGCAGCAGTTGCCAGGCGACGATGGTGATGATCCAGAGGATGAGCAGTCGCAACAGGATTTTGCGTCGGCGGCGTTGAGCGGTGGGAGGGGGCTTGTCCATTTCTAGACTCTACTACAGCCTATCGGGCAATGGGCTCAAATCTACGGCGTGTGCACTTCGATTATTAGAAATCTGGGGTCAGAGTAAACACTCCTGCTGTCCTGTCTTGTTGTTATTCTGAAACTTGGTTTTTTGTCCTGGTTTCAATGGCGTGACCCTGTGTCTTGTCAGTCTTTTAAATTCATTTCTGAAATGGCCATTTCCCAAGGGAGCCTCTGATCAAGTCATGCAGTCGTTCGCAATAGCCAGCTATCCCCGACAGGGATGTCGGGGAGGAGCGTGAGTAGGGAGCGCTAGCTTTACGTGTGATTTGCGCCTTGAATCTAAATATTCTGAATCACAATCGACTTCATCCAGACTTAATCAGAGGCTCTCAAGGCATGTCATTTATTGAACGATTCGCGAATATTTTTCATCAGATGTGCATCAATCTGTCCTTCAAATATCCGGCGATATGCCTCAGCACGCTCTTGTTTAGTTTGTAAGCGCCCAAGAACCGGCACCTG
>NZ_KQ557118.1:0-143916 GCF_001443665.1 endosymbiont of Ridgeia piscesae
GGTATCTTCCGCCGTGGTGACTGCCTGAGCGTCTGCGACTGGTGCATCCTGGACCGGTTCGACCGTGATGCTCACCCTGGCCTCGGTGGAATCGGCGCTGCCATCGTTGACTTTGAAGGTAAAGGCGTCTGTGCCGTTGAAATTCAGATCAGGTGTGTAGGTCAGGTTGGGCGTGGTGCCGGTCAAGGCGCCATGGGTGGGCTGTCCGATAACGGTATAGGTGAGCGGATCGTCTTCAGCATCGCTGCCACTGAGGGTGATCGCAACGGCGGTATCTTCCGCGCTGGTGACGGCCTGGGGAGTTGCCGCCGGTGTGTCGTTTTGTGGAGTTACCGTGACGGTTGCCGTGGCCGGGCTCGACACCGCACCAAGTAGATCTCGGATGGTATAAGTGAAGGAGTCGGAGAGGGTCTCCGAACCGTTGTGGGTGTAATCAATGGAACCATTCGGTTGTACCACGACGCTGCCGTAGGCGGGTTGGGTGGTCACGGTCAGCGTGGTGGGATCGAGTCCGTTGTCGTCACTGTCGTTGCTGAGCACATCGATATTGACCGATGCCCCCTCATCCACGGTGGCTGCATCGCCCACAACGGTGGGTGGTGGGTTGGCCGATACGTTCATGGTAACGGTGGCGGTGGCGGTTCCACCGTTCCCGTCGCTGACCAGGTAGGTGAATGTGTCTTGCCCGGCAAAATCTGCGGCGGATGTGTAGGTGAAGGTGCCATCTCCAGGGCTGACTACCGTGCCGCCGTTGGCGGAAGGATTCTGAAAGTCTGAGATGGAGAGAGTATCTCCATCCTCGTCGGTATCGTTGTTCAGAACATTACCGGTGGTAGTCGCTATCCCTGAATAGGCGGCGTAACTGTCATCTGCCGTGACTGGCGTCTCGTTCACGTTCAGTACATTGACAGAAATCACCGCGGTGTCGCTGAATTCACCGTCACTCACCTTCACATCGAGGGCGTACGATGTGGTGGATTCAAAATCAAGCGGCTGCAGCAGAGAGATTTCACCGCTGGCCGCGTTGATGCGGAATGTTCCGCCAGCGTCGCTTAACAGAGAGTAGGTCAGCGTGGCGCTGGCGTCGTTGTCACTGGCCACCACTGTGTGCAGCAGGGTCGAGACCGCTGTGTCTTCGCTGAGGTTGATGCTGGCGCCGCTCACCACCGGGGTGAATTCGTTGATATCAGCGACGTCGATTGTAATGTCCGTTGTCTCTGAATCGCTGTAGCCGTCGTTGACGGTAACACCGAGTGTGTAGCTGGTGGTGTTTTCCGCATCGATGGAGGAGTTGTCCGCTACCGTTAGTTCACCGGTGTTGGCGTCGAGCGCGAATATACCCGCCTCGTTGCCGTAGCTGATCGAAAAGGTCAGGGTGGCGTTGGAATCCAGGTCGGTGGCGGCGATCTGTCCAAGCGATGTCAGATTGGCCACGTTTTCGGCGATATCAATACGCTGTCCCGCTGTGACCGTGGGAATGTTGTTGATCAGGGTGTCTTCGCTGGCCTGCGCGTCGTCGATATTGCCGCCCATCTCCGCAGTGACAGTGGCAGTGTTGCTGATCGAATACTGAAGATTGGAGGCGGTGCTGACGGTAATGCTCACATTGGCGCTGCCGGCCCCGTCGCGGGCCAGGGTGCCGTTGATGTTGCAGGTCACCGTACCATTATTATGTGAACACCCCGCATCGTCCGATTGGTAAGTGACCTCATTCGGCAGGTTGTCGACGATGGTTACGTTAGTGGCATCGAAGTCGGAGGAGTTATTGATCACCTGCAGGGTGTAGGTGAAGGTGTCACCAGGGGTGACCGGCAAGGGCAGGGGTTCGTTGTCGGTTTTGGTGAAGGAGAGTCCTGAGGCCGACGTGAAGACATAGGCGAGGCCAAATTCCTTGCCCGGGTTGTCGTCACCTGATTGCTCAAGAGTGCTGGAGATGTCACCGTGCCCGGCTGCGCCGATAATGACACGAACACCGTCGGTCCAGACGCCGTTCGACATGGAGGCGCCAAAATAATCGCAATCGGCGTTATCCACGTCGGTGCAGCTGGCCGGCTGGTCGGAGGCGATGATCACCTGGTCATTATCATAGGGGCTGGATGCGCTGGCCCATCCAGTCGCTGGCCGGCTCCACTTTATCGATTTCTCTGGGCGTCCCGGATGGAGTCTGTTGGTGTCGCTCAGGCCGGCAACCACCATGTTGCCGTTTGGTGAGATCGAGACCGATGTGCCGATGCGATCATCGCTGACACCCGCGAGATCCCTCAGCATCAAATCCTCGTTGCGGATGCCGCTGCCGCTCCAGTCGGAGTTACTCTCGAGATACATAAAGATTGCGCCGACACTGTTTTGTGTGCCTGTGTCATAGCCACGGGAACCGGCAACGATGATGGAGCCATCCGAATTCACATCGACCGAATTACCGAGCCGGTCGGAGTATATTATTCCTGTAAATCCCATCTTGCGGGTCTCATCCATGGCCGAGACCGATTCACCCAGGTGATCCCAGTCGGCCCAACCGTTGGAGCCGCTAGGTTTTTGCCAGACAAAGACGGCTCCCGCATCGTTGCCATTGCTGCTGGTGCTCAGGTCCTCATCGCCAAAGGCACCGGCCACCACCGTCGTGCCGTCGGCTGAAATCGCCACTGAGTTACCCAGGGTATCGCCGTCTTTGTCGTCTGAATCCGCGGAGGTGTCGTATACGCCGTCGCCATCCAGGTCGGTCAGTTTGGCGGTGGCGTTGAGGCTGGTCCTGGCGTTGTTGGTATAGGTGCCGGTGGTGACGTCGCTAAAATGGAACAGATAGACCGAACCGACGTTACGGCAGCGTATGCCGGAACAGAACTCATTGGGGTCCGATTGCGCGCCGTCGTCACTGGGGTCGTAATTGTCCTTATCATCCCCCCAAGCGCCGACCACGACAGTGTAGTCATTTCCCCCCTGGGGATTGGCCACATCCACCGCGTAGCCGAACTGCGCCCCCGGCGCCGGGTCATTGGGCGTCAGTTCCGCGACCGGGGTCTGGCCCCAGACGCCGCCCTCTCGGACGAACACAAAGGCGCGCCCGGCCCGGCTAGTTGCGCCATTGTCGTATTTGGGGGCGCCGGCGACGATTACATCGTTCTTGATCGAAACCGCCCAGCCGAACCGCTCCGTCTCTTGGGCAGGTGAGGTCAGTTTGGCCACCTGGTTCCAGTTGTTGTTGCTGTCGATTTCAAACACAAATGCGGCGCCGTACTCACCGGTCGCCCCGTTGAGTTCGGGATGCTGATAGGCGCCAACCACTGCAGTGGTGCCGTCAATCGCGACACTGAATCCGAAATCAGCGCCTCGTTGCCGGTCGGTGTAGTCAGGCGCTACCTGTACATCCCCCTCCAGCAGTGGGTCGATGACAAGCGGATAACGTGCGTTGGAATCGTCGACACTCAAACGCAGCCTACCTTCTGTGATGGCCATCTTCGCATCAAGGATGTTGCCGTCGGCGTCGAAGGCGGTCAGCTGACCGTAACTGAGTTGGATCCTGCCTTTGCTATCCTTAAATACCAGTCCTTCCTCGTTCATCTCCGGGCGCAGGTTTCCACCCAGACTCAGGTCAACCCGCAGATTTCCCGAACCGGTTTGAGCGCCATCTGGGGCGTGGCTGAGCGTAAATCCCTGTTCGACGCCAAACGCTCCGTTCAGATACCACTCGTTCAGACCATGACCATGATCGATATCCACCCGGTTGCCGGAGATCTTGATATTTCCCTTGGCAGCCGGCTGCAACGCATCGTCATAACCCCATGCCGACAGTGATAGGGTGAGCGAATCTCCCTTTGTGGTTTTTAGATCCAGCTGCTCTGGATTAATCGTTACCTGAAAACCGTGACCGACGTTGTACAACCGTGCAGCGTTTTCCAGCGAGAAAATTTCCCATCCTGTCGGTGCAAATGGCGCGCTGCCGGCAGGATTGCCGGTGCTGACTGTTTGCCGCAACTCAGGAGCTTGAGCGAGAGTCGAGTCCGGTAGAGTTGCCTGGACCAGAGAAGGTGATATGAAAGCGATTGAGCAGGCAATCCCGGATAAAAGGGAAATAAAATCCTTTAGGCAGCTGTGCGTGTCACGTCGCATATGCAAAGTGTTCCTTTGGAGTAAGTCATTCAAGGAGGCGGTCAGAGCAGGGTTGGTCAGGCGCTTGAGTTGAGTCAAATATGATGAACTCATACTCTGATTCCAAGTTCGTTTTGATTCCATTCGCGAATACTTTCACATTAAGGAAACGCTGATCAGTTGACAGGTTTCAGCAGCCTTCCCGTTACCAGACGATTTTTTCGTATTCCGCTTAGAATAAATTGTTTTTCGACCGCCATTCAAGAAATTGGGCCGTTGGATGCCGCTTTTTGCGACATCTGGGCGTTTTTTGGCCGTTTCCCCGGTTCAAGACGCACCTTGGGTGCATTGTGCTCGCAAACGTACGGCCATCACAAGATTACTCGGCGTAAAAAAACTGTAGAACAGCGCGCTACCCTGTTCCAGTTTCTTCACTTGGCGGCGACGCATGGCCCTCTCTTTGAGCGCTCCACGCTATGTAGCCAGCATCGCCCCAGACCGATCTTCTTCGGCGATTTCGACGCCAACGCCCACAGAGACTACATCCAGGTGCAACCACCACCACCGTCCCCCTCTGCGATCTCGAACGACTCGCTAGCCTCGCCCAAACCACGTGCGAGATCGATGCGGTCAGCGAGGCCCTGCGCAATCACGCCGATAACACCTATGAGATGGCCAACCAACTGTTGGCGCTGGCGGACCTGATCGAGGATGAAAAGCACCAGGCTCAGCACTGGTGCAGCGGCTCAGAGACCACAGTGCTGGAGCGGCTGGGTAAGACCCGCACAGGCTATATCACCTTCTGGCAGGCCACCAGCCTCGATGCTGTCGGGCGGCTGAGCAGTAGCCGCACTGGCGATGGCCTCGACAACGTGCAGTATCGGGAAGACTTTATCCAAGATGTCAGAGAGGACTTCCAATACGACAAGCAGAATCCTCTCACCAACAGCCAGGTGGTCGGTCATATCGATGGCGTGCAGTATCGGCACAGTGCCAACCTACGTTACGACGCCAACGGCAACATCAGCTTCAAGTCTGATGTAGGAGACTACGACTATGGTGAGAGTGGCGCAGGCCCCCACGCCCTGACCAGCGCCGGAGCGCACCATACTGGCTACAGATACGACAAGAACGGCAACATGACCGCCGGTGGCGGAAAAATAATAGAGGTCAGACCACGGCTTTTATTCTGGTATGTTGATTTAATCAAGGAAGATTTTTCCATGCCAAGACGGCTGCGCATTACCCGTCCAGGGGTGCCGCTGCACTTGATTCAGCGCGGCAATAATAGACGGGCGTGTTTCTTTCGGACGATGATTGCCAGATTTATCTCAATTGGTTGGAGGCGTACGCGAAGGAGAGTGGTTGCGTTATCCACGCTTACGTTCTGATGACAAATCATGCTCATCTGTTGATGACGCCGTCCACATCAAGTGCGGCGAGTAAGATGATGAAGCGGCTTGGGCAGCATTACGTTCAGAGGGAAAAAATGGGGTCTGACCCCTATTCAGATGTTTGTTGTAGTAGCAAGTGATGGATGAAGGAACGGAGCGAGCGATCCTTCTTTTGTTATAGATAGACGGTCTTTGGTCGGCGTTTGTCATCGATCGAAGTCCAAGCTATGTCGGCTTGGCCCGACCTATGGATGCGCCTTGGTGGATTGCCGAGTTCGTTGATCCCTTTGCATCAACCGTCTTGACAGGGTGCCTGGCAGCCGCGAGTTGGCCATCGCAGCCGTTTATTGGTTGCTGGCCAACTGGCGTTTTCGGATCACCCGTCTTATCTCTTCCGTGGCGTTCGGTACGAACTTGGCATGGACTACTGTTTGTCGGAGGGCTCCGCTTCGTAGGGCTCGGTAAAACTGCACTCCTTCTGCGGGCAGACCCGTTCGGTGCCTTTGCGTTTGGTGGTCTTGATGGTCAGCACCGGCCAGCCGCAGCGGGGGCAGGGGCCATTGACCGGCTCGTTCCACACCGCATAGTCGCAGTCGGGGTAGGTGGAACAAGAGTAGAAGATCTTGCCGCGCTTTGATTTGCGCTTCAGCAGGGTGCCGTTGCCGCACTTGGGGCAGCTTACGCCGGTATCCTGGGGTTTCTCCAGGGGTTCGATGTGACGGCAGTTGGGGTAGCCGGAGCAGCCGATGAACTTGCCGTAGCGACCGCGTTTGATCACCAGCGGGGAGCCGCACTCGGGGCAGCTGCGCCCCTCCACCACCTGTGGCTCATCCTGCTCTGATTTGTCGGCGTTCAGGTCGCGGGTGTAGTCACACTTCGGGTAGTTGTTGCAGCCAATGAAGCGGCCGTGGCGACCCAGGCGAATCGACAGCTGGTCGCCGCACTTGGGACACTTCTCATCCAGTGCCTCGTGGGTCACGTCGCTGCGCTTGACGTTCTCCTGGGTGTAGTCGATGCGCTCCTTGAATGGGGTCCAGAATCGCTCCAGCAGCGGTACCCAGGCCTCTTCGCCGCGGGAGACCGCATCAAGTTCGTCCTCTAGTTTGGCGGTAAAGTCGTAGTCCACGTACTGGGTGAAGTGGTCGGTGAGGAATTTGTTGACCACTCGCCCCACGTCGGTGGGCTGAAATCGCTTCTTCTCCAGGGTGACGTATTCGCGGTCCTGCAGGGTGGAGATGATCGAGGCGTAGGTGGAGGGGCGACCAATGCCGTACTCCTCCAGGGTCTTTACCAGGCTGGCCTCGGTGAAGCGCGGCGGCGGCTCGGTGAAGTGCTGTTCGGGGCGGATCGCCTTCAGCGCCACCGTCTCCCCCTCCTGCAGGGGCGGTAGCATCTTCTCGTCGCCGTCACCCTTTGCAGCATCGTCCTTGCCTTCCATATAGACGGCGATGAAGCCGGGCTTGGCGATGGTGGAGCCGTTGGCGCGGAACATGTTGCCCTCGCCGCACTGCAGGTCGGCGGCTACGGTGTGGATGGTGGCGTGGATCATCTGACAGGCCACGGCGCGTTTCCAGATCAGCTCATAGAGGCGCGCCTGATCCTTGCTCAGGTGGTCCTTGATCTCGGTTGGCAGGCGCAGCACCGAGGTGGGGCGGATCGCCTCATGGGCCTCCTGGGCGTTCTTCGCCTTGGTCTTGAAGTGGCGCGGCGCATCGGGGATCTGATCTTTGCCGTAGCGCTCGGCGATAAACTCACGGAATTCATCAAGCGCCTCGTCGGCCAGGTTGACCGAGTCGGTACGCATATAGGTGATCAGGCCGACGGTGCCGTTGCCGACGTCAACACCTTCGTAGAGCTGCTGGGCGGTGCGCATCGTGCGCTGGGTGGTAAAGCCAAGCTTGCGCGACGCCTCCTGCTGCAGGGTGGAGGTGGTGAAGGGCGGGGCCGGATTGCGGCGGCGCTGCTTCTTTTCGACCTTGACCACCTGCAGGCCATCTGTGCCGGCGGCTAGCAGGGTCGCTTCGGCGGCCTTGGCGCTGGTCTCATCGGTGATGCTGAACTGACTGAGTTTGTCGCCCTGTAGGTGGGTCAGTTTGGCGCTGAAAGGGTGTTGATCCTTACTGGTGTCGGCCTCGATGGACCAGTATTCGCGGGCTTTGAAGGCCTCGATCTCTAGCTCGCGCTCGACGATCATGCGCAGCGCCGGGCTCTGCACACGGCCGGCAGAGAGGCCGCGGCGGATCTTTTTCCACAGCAGAGGTGAGAGATTGAAGCCGACCAGGTAGTCGAGGGCGCGGCGTGCCTGTTGCGCGTCGACCAGCTCCTGGGCTAGCTCCCTGGGGTTGGCTATCGCCTCCTGTACCGCCTTCTTGGTGATCTCGTTGAACACCACCCGGTAGACCGGCTTGTTCTTCAGCTTGCCCTTCTCTCTGAGTAATTCAGTGAGGTGCCAGGAGATCGCTTCGCCCTCGCGATCTGGATCGGTCGCCAGATAGAGTGCATCGGAGCGCTTTAGCAGCTTGGCGATCTCCTGCACATGGCGCTCGTTCCTCTCGATCACCTGGTACTTCATGGCGAAGTGGTTATTGGGATCGACGGCACCTTCTTTGGGGATCAGATCGCGCACATGACCGTAGGAGGCAAGGACTTCAAACCCGCTTCCCAGATACTTTTTGATCGTCCCGGCTTTGGCTGGGGACTCTACGATGACTAGGTTCATGAATGGCTAGGCTTGGAACGGATGCAGGATCCAGCTCCCGCGCTGAGGGCACGGGATGGTTGGATCTTTATCAGTGGATAAAGACGGGGGATTCGTTGTAGACCATATCTTCCATGCGGGCGAAGGCGGCCTCCTGGCCGGGCTGGTTCATCAGCACCAGTAGCACGATCCATTTCAACTCCTCCTCGCTGATGAAGGGAGTGTCGAGGGCCAGTGCCCGTTCGATTACTCGCTCGCGTCCCTCCGGGTTGAGGATCTCATTCTGCTCGAGGAACATCAGCAGGCCGCGGGAGTTGGTGTCAAGGCGCGCCTGCTCCTCTTCGGAGAAGATGCGCAGGGAGTGCGCCTTGTGGCTGACGCTCTGTGGCCGGTAGGCGTGGTCGGCCAGCTCGTCGAGCCAGTCGAAAGTCTTGTCGATCTCGGTGGCGGCAAAGCCGGCCTGGGTCAGCTCGTCGCGAAGAGTATTCTGATCTGTCGGTGGTGACTGTTCACCATCCATATAGTTTTCATAGAGGTAGATCAGTATGTCGACCACGTTTTCGTTCATCTTCTCTCTCTTCCGCCGCGGCGGGAGTCATTTTCTAGTGCGGCAGTAGAGGCCGCCGGCTGCTGATGATACATATCCTTCCAGTTCAAGCAATAGCAGCATGGAGGAAACCACCTCCGCGGTCAAACCTGTTTTGGTGATCAATTCATCCGGGGAGGTCGGGTCGTATCCCATGGCTTCGAGCAGACTATGGTAGTCGTCATCGAGCTGCCAGTGGTGAGAATTGGCGATGGCCTCCTGGTCGGCGGGCGGTTCAGCGCTGAGGCTAAGCAGCGGTGCGAGTTCGTCGACACAGTCCTGTGCCGTCTCCACCAGTTTGGCGCCCTGTTTGATCAGTGCATGACAGCCACGGGCCTGTGGGTTGTGGATCGAGCCGGGGATGGCAAACACTTCGCGCCCCTGCTCCAGGGCGGTGCGGGCGGTGATCAGCGAGCCGCTCTTGGGGGCGGCCTCGATCACCAAGGTGCCGGCGGAGAGGCCGCTGATGATGCGATTGCGACGTGGGAAGTTCTGAGGCAGAGCGGTGGTGCCGGGGGGGAACTCGGAGACCAGTACACCCTGCTCGGCGATCTGGCGTGCCAGCTGGCGATGCCGGGCTGGGTAGACCCGGTCGAGACCGGTGCCGCAGACCGCCAAGGTGGCGCCACTGCGTAGCGCACCGCGATGGGCGGCGCCGTCAATGCCGATGGCCAGTCCGCTGGTGATGGTGATGCCACAGGCGGCAAGGAACTCGGCGAAACTCTCGGCATTGCGAATGCCGCCGGGGGTGGGGTTGCGACTGCCCACCATGGCCAGCTGCGGGGTGGAGAGCAGCTCCGGGTTGCCTGTTACGAAGAGTAACGGGGGCGGATCATGGATCGCCTTCAGCAGTGGTGGATAAGCTGGCTGGTCAAGCGTGAGCAGCTGGTTGCCGGTGATGGATGCCCACTCCAGGCAGGCATTCAGGAGCGGGGAATCAGCCTGATTGAGGGCGGAGATGGCCGCTTCGCCAAGGCCGCACTGACGCAGCGTTGGCGTGTCGGCATGGAGAATGGCGGCGGGAGAGTCGAATTGCTCCAGTAGCTTGAGAAAGGTGCGCGGGCCAACGCCGGGGGCGAGGCTGACGCGCAGCCACGCAACCGTTTGCTCCGATAGGACGCTAGTGTCCTCCATGACTTGCGGCGTTCGTACCTGCAGACTGCGCTATTCCTCGGGGGGGCGTACCCAATCGAGTATGTGCAGGGGTTTGGTGGTATGCATTACCAGTGCGAAGCTGACCTGCTCAAAGGTGCGGAAGACCATCAGCAGGCCTGCCTTCTCCAGTGGCAGTTTCACGGTCTCGCCACGACCGGCGACGACGTCGCGAATCTCTTCGCCACCCTGCAAGATCTCCAGTACATGGCCGGGCTTGAGGCCATCACTAGCGCCCTTGTTGAGCACCACTACGTTGTACTGGCCGATCTGAGAGACGCCGTTGAGTACCGAGATGATGCGGCCCTCGAGGGGGGCTTCGAGGTTCAATGGCTGGAAGCTGTGCAGTGGCACTCCTTTAGTGATCGGTAGCAGGCGGTCGCCGATTATTGCCTCCATCTTCGAACGCTGCAGCTGGAGCTTGGCCGGGTCGCCACTGCGCAGCAGTTCGGCGGGGCCGATATAGCTGGCCTCATACCCCAGGATCTTGCCGCTGTCTGGATCCTTGTAAGGCTTGCCGGGGCGTATGACCTCATATTTGCCGGGGTCATGCTGCTCGATGGTGCGGGCATAGAAGCTGACACCGGCGCCACCGATAATGTGATCGTCGAGGAAGTGCACGATGTAAGGCGCGCTCTCCATCTGATCCTTCTCCATCACGTAGGGGCGAGTGAGAAACTGCGCGATGGCGTCGATCGGGATCAGGGGGATAGAGGTATCGAGCGGGGTGGCGCGGATATGCGGTGAGAGTTTGCCCCTGCCGGGGCGGTCGCGTTCGAGGGTGAGAACCGGGCGGCCGTCCTGATAGGTCAGCAGGATCACGTCGCCGGGGTAGATCAGGTGCGGGTTGCTGATCTCGGGATTGACATACCAGATGTCGGGCCAGCGCCAGGGGTCGCGCAGGAAACGATCGGCAATATCCCACAGGGTGTCACCCTCCAGCACCGTATAGCGGCTGGGATGGTCCGCGTCCAGGGCGATCGGCTCTGCTGCCAGCGCAACGAAGGAAAACAGCAGTCCGAGGAGTATTCCTACGGGTTTGTGGCTAAAATAAGACATGTTGATTCCCTATGCGACCAAACAGCGATGTGTCCGCCATCTGGCGGAGTTCTTGCCGGAAATTGCCCCCGGATTTCAATATGATCATAATGTTAGCGCAATTTCTTGCGTCGGTTCCATAGCATGCCCGCAAATTACACCCTGTACCGGGCGAAGGGGCTGCGGGGTCGGCAAAGCAAGATGAAGATCCTTTGACTTTCAACATTATTTACCTTCCGTTATATCGGCTATTCAAATGACCGCCCGCAAGAGTGAGCGACTGCAGGGCCTGACGACACTGGAACAATCCATGGCAATTCTCGACATACTCCACTTCCCCGATTCTAGGCTGCGCAACAAGGCGAAGCCGGTCAGTCAGGTTGACGATGCCATCCGCAAGCTGGTGGATGACATGTTTGAGACCATGTACGAAGCCCCCGGCATTGGCTTGGCCGCGACCCAGGTGAATGTGGCCAAGCAGATCATCGTCATCGATCTCAGCGAGGAGAAAAACCAGCCGCTCTGCCTGATCAATCCGGAGATCCTGAGTAAAGAGGGCGAGGAGAAGATGGATGAGGGCTGTCTCTCGGTGCCCGGCATCTACGAATCGGTGAAGCGTGCCGCACGGATCAGCGTACGAGCGCTCGACCGGGATGGAGCGCCCTTCGATCTGGAGACGGAAGGCCTGTTGGCGGTCTGCATACAGCATGAGATCGACCATCTGAATGGCAAGCTTTTTGTCGACTATCTCTCCAGCCTGAAGCGTCAGCGCATCCGCAAGCGGCTCGAAAAAGAGAGCCGACTGCGCAGCACAGACGATGGAGACCACAAGGTGATCTGAGCGGTTGAATCCGTATCGGTGTCCGCTCCCCGCCATCTTCGATCGCCGCCACGAAGATTGCTGAGACACCGATCCCAAACTGTGATTGCGAGAGATGGCGGCCCAGATGCAGGAAACCCAGGATGAATAAAGCGTTGAAGATCATCTTTGCCGGCACCCCCGATTTTGCCGCTGAGGCGCTGCTGGCGTTGCTTGCCAGTGAGCATCAGGTGATCGCCGTCTACACCCAGCCTGACCGCCCGGCAGGGCGTGGCCGCAAACTGGCGGCCAGCCCGGTGAAGCAACTGGCGCTGCAGCACAACATTGAGGTGCGCCAGCCGAAAAGCCTGAAGGCTGAGGCTGATCAACAGGCGTTGGCGGAGTTGCAGGCTGATCTGATGGTGGTGGTGGCCTACGGCCTGCTGCTGCCTCAGGCGGTGCTGGATGCGCCGCGACTGGGCTGCATCAATATCCACGCCTCGCTGCTGCCGCGCTGGCGCGGTGCCGCACCGATCCAGCGCGCAATCCATGCCGGCGATCAGGAGTCGGGCGTGACCATCATGCAGATGGAGGCAGGGCTCGATACTGGGCCGATGCTGCACATCCTCAAATGTCCGATCAGCGCCGAGGAGACCGGCGGCAGTCTGCACGACCGGCTGGCCGAACTGGGCGCACGGGCGTTGCTCGAGGTGCTGCCTGCGCTGGCCGATGGCAGCGCTGTAGCCGAGCCGCAGGACGATGCCCGTGCGAGCTACGCCAGTAAGCTGACAAAAGAGGAGAGCCGTATCGATTGGCAGCGTAGTGCCGTTGAAATCGACCGCCAGGTGCGTGCCTTCAACCCCTGGCCGGTGGCTCAGGCCGATTTTGCCGGCAAGGTGATGCGAATCTGGGAGTCGCAGCCACTGAATGAACAGAGCACGCAGCCGCCTGGCACCGTCGTCGCCGCCGGCAAGGTAGGCATCGACGTGGCCACCGGTGAAGGTCTGCTGCGTATCCAGAAGTTGCAGATGCCGGGCAAACGGGCGATGCAGGTGGCCGACTTTCTCAACGCCCACCAGATCGACGGCGTGGTGTTGGGTTGAAGATGCTGGCGACGCAGCGTAAATCGGCAGCTGACTCGCGCCTGATCGCGGCCCGGGTGCTGCGGGATGTACTTAAAGGGCGCTCCCTCTCCGATCTGCTGCCCGAGCGGCTGAATGGACTCGACGACCCCCGCGACCGGGCCTTGGCTCAAGAGCTTTGCTACGGTGTGATGCGCGGCTATCCACGCCTGCAGGCGCTGGTTGATCTGCTGTTGAAAAAGCCGCTTAAAGCGAAGGATCAGGACCTGCAGGCGCTGATCCTGATCGGCCTCTATCAGCTGAGTGAGATGCGTGTCGCTGCGCATGCGGCGATCCATGAGACTGCCGGTGCTGCAGGCCGGCTGGGTAAACGCTGGGGTGTGGGGCTGATCAACGGCGTGTTGCGCAACTTTCAGCGCCAGCAGGCAGTGTTGCAGGAAAAGGTCGATCGGCAGCCAAGCAGTCGCTACGCCATGCCCGACTGGCTGCTGCAACGGATCGAACAACGTTGGCCGGATAGCTGGCAGGAACGGATCGCCGCGCTCAATGCCCGCCCGCCGATGAGTCTGCGGATCAACTGTCGCCAGGTGGATCGGGCCGACTACCTGGAACGACTGCGGGAGCAGCAGATCACCGCTGAGCCGGTTCCCCACACCGAGAGCGGGCTGACGCTGCAGCGACCGGTGGATGTGTTGGAACTGCCCGGCTTCAGTGATGGGGCGGTTTCGGTGCAGGATGGTGGCGCTCAGCTGGCCGCACCACTGCTTGAGCTGCAGCCCGGCCAGCGGGTGCTGGATGCCTGCGCCGCCCCCGGCGGCAAAACCGGCCACATGCTCGAGCTGGCCGATGATCTCCGGCTCACCGCGATCGACCTCGATCCCCAACGGCTGCAGCGGGTGGCGGAGAATTTGCAGCGGCTCGGCCTGCAGGCTGAGCTGCAGGCCGGCGATGCGGCCCATCCACAGGGCCGCTGGGCCGAGCGCCAATATGACCGCATCCTGCTCGATGTGCCCTGTTCCGCCACCGGCGTGATGCGGCGTCACCCCGACATCAAATATCTGCGTAGCGAGGCGGATATCGACCGGCTGGGCCGGCTGCAGGGGCAGATCCTGGATGCGATCTGGCCGCTGTTGAAACCCGGTGGGCTGCTACTCTACGCCACCTGTTCGCTGTTGCCGCAGGAGAACGAACAGCAGCTCGAAGCCTTCCTGCAGCGCTGCGGTGATGCCCGCGAGCAGCCGATCGAGGCCGGCTGGGGCGAGCCGCGCTGTGTTGGCCGGCAGATTGCCCCGGGCCAGCACGGCATGGACGGTTTCTACTACGCGCGTCTGCAGAGGGTGCCGGGGTGAGGCGCAAAAGGCACTGGCTGGCGCTGCTACTGTTCTGCTGGGGCAGCCTCTGCAGCGCTGCGGAGTTTCTCATCGAGAAGGTCGAGTTCGAGGCGGATGAGGCGCTCTACCAGCTCAATACGCATATCGACTATCGCCTGAGTGAGGCGGCGCTGGAGGCGCTCGACAATGGCGTGCCACTGACCTTCGAGTTGCTGGTGCGGGTGGAGTGGCGTGGCGCGCGCTTCTGGGAGCCCTGGCTGCTCAACAAGCGGATGCGCTATCAGATACGCTACAACGCTATCACCGAGCTGTTTCGCGTGGTTGATCTGCAGGAGGGGGAGGAACGCAATTTCGTCACCCGCGACGCAGCGATCAGCGCCCTCGGCGAGATCAATGGCCTGGCGCTGCTCGACAGGGCCCAGCTGGAGCCGGGTAAGGAGTACCTGGTCTGGCTGAAGGCATCGCTCGATATCGAGTCGCTGCCGTTGCCGCTACGGCCGCTGGCCTATCTCAATTCTGAGTGGCGACTTTCGAGTGGGTGGAGACAATGGCCGTTACGACCCTAAGACGCATGCGACTGGGCGGCCTCTCGGTAGGGGTACTGCTGATCCTGCTACTGGTATCGCTGCACCTGATGAGCAGCGCGGTGCAGAACTCCGCCGAGCTGAGCCGCTACTTTGTGCCGCTGCTGCTGGTCAACCTGAGCGGCCTGGTGGTGTTGGTCGGGCTGATTGCCTTCAACACGGTGCGCCTGATTCGCCAGTATCTGCGCCACCGCGCCGGCGCTCGCCTCACCCTGCGCATGGTGCTGATGTTTGTGGTGATCTCGCTGGCGCCGGTGGGGGTGGTCTACTACTACTCCTTCAGCTTCCTGCAGGGCGGCATCGATGCCTGGTTCGATGTGCAGATCGACGAGGCGATGGAGGATGCACGGGAACTGGGGCAGACCTCGCTCAATCTGAATCAGCGGGTGCTGCTGAAGTTCACCGAGAACCTGATGGCGAGCATCGATGACGCCTCGGAGTCGGCGCTGGCGCTGACCATCGACGAGTTGCGCCGGAAGTCGGGGGCGATCGAGCTGGTGCTGACCGACCTGTCGGGGCAGGTGATTGCCTACTCCAACGAAGATCCGACAGTGCTTGCGCTGAGTACCCTGAGTTCGGAGATCCGCCAGCAGATGCGCAGTGGGGACGATTATGTGGGGCTGGACCAGGAGGGGGATGTGCTGATGGTGCGGGTGGCGGTGCACGACCCGATGGGGCGCTCGTTGATCCTGCAGGGGCTCTACCCCACCTCGGCGCGGGTCAGCGCGCTCTCAGAGAAGCTTGAGCTGGCCTACAATCGCTACAAGGAGCTGGCCTTTCTGCGCCAGTCGCTGAAGCGCAACTTCTCGCTGACGCTGCTGCTGGTGCTGGTGTTTGCGATGCTGGCGGCGGTCTGGATGGCGTTCTTCTCGGCGCGCCGCATGGTGGCTCCGATCGCCAACATCGCTGAGGGCACCCGCGCGGTGGCAGAGGGCAACTACGACCGCCAGCTGCCGGTGCCGCGGCTCGCCGACGAGCTGGCGTTTCTGGTCACCTCCTTCAACACCATGACCCGGCGCATCGCCAAGGCGATGGACCTGGCGGAGCGTAGCCAGCGCGAGGTGGAGGGGCAGCGCGCCTATCTGGAAACGGTGCTTGGGCGGCTCTCTTCCGGGGTGGTGACGGTGGATGCGGAGTGTCATCTGCGTACTGCGAATGCGGCAGCCGGCAAGATTCTTGGCGTCAGTTTTGCCCGTTTTCAGGGGCAGCCGTTGCAGGCCTTCGCCCAGGAGTCGAGTGCGCTGCGTCAGTTTGTCGATAGCCTGCAGAGCCCGCTGCAGGATATGGAGGAGGAGTGGCAGGGCGAAGTGACCCTCTACGGCGGCGAGGGACGCAAGGTGCTGATCTGTCGTACCTTGCCGTTTTCCCAGCCCGCCGGGCGCAAGGGGCATGTGATTCTGTTCGACGATGTGACCATGCTGATCCGCGCCCAGCGGGATGCGGCCTGGGGTGAGGTGGCGCGGCGTCTCGCCCACGAGATCAAAAACCCGCTGACGCCGATCCAGCTCTCCGCTGAGCGGCTGCGCCACAAATATCTACGCAGCATGCCGGCGCAGGATGCCAGGGTGTTGGATCGGGCCACCCACACCATCGTGCAGCAGGTGGAGGCGATGAAGGAGATGGTCAACGCCTTCTCCGACTATGCCCGTCCGCCGAAGATGGAGACCAAACCGGTGCGTATCGATGCATTGGTGGAGGAAGTGGCGGAGCTCTATCGGGCGGATGGCGGCGAGACCTGTTTTGAGCTGCAACTGGAGGCCGCTGAGGTGGAGGTGAAGGCCGATCCGCTACGGCTACGCCAGCTGCTGCACAATCTGCTGAAGAATGCCCGGGAGGCGGTGGCGGAACGCCTGGATGGCTGCGTGCGGCTGGAGACGCGGGTGGTGGAGCAGAGTGACCATCGGCTGTTCGAGATGCGGGTGCAGGACAATGGCCCCGGTTTCGACCAGCAGATCCTGAAGAACCTGTTTGAGCCCTATATCACCACCAAGCAGAAAGGCACTGGGCTGGGGCTGGCGATTGTGAAGAAGATCGTCGAAGAGCACAGTGGTATCGTGTGGGCCGAAAATTGCGAGGATGGGGCCTGTATGATCGTGCAGCTGCCGTTGCTTGAGAAACTGGAGGGAGAGGAACTATGAGCGCCCCGCACATCCTGGTGGTCGATGACGAGCCCGATATCCGCAACCTGGTGAGGGAGATCCTGGAGGACGAGGAGTACCAGGTGGCGGTGGCGGAGGATGGGGCCAGCGCACGCCAGGCGCTGCGCGAGCGCCGCCCCGATCTGGTGCTGCTGGATATCTGGATGCCCGATATCGACGGCATCAGCCTGCTCAAGGAGTGGGCTGAGGATGATGGCCTGGTCTGCCCGGTGATCATGATGTCGGGCCACGGTACGGTGGAGACGGCGGTGGAGGCGACCCGCCTCGGCGCTTACGATTTTCTGGAGAAGCCGCTGTCGCTGGCAAAGCTGCTGCTGACGGTGGAGCGGGGGCTGGAGGCGGACCAGCTGAAGCGTGAGAATGTCGGACTGCGACGCCACGCACCGCCGGTGCAGGAACCCACCGGCAAGAGCCCGGTGATGCAGCGCCTGCGTGAGCAGGTCAAGCGCATCGCGCAGCACGACACCTGGGTGTTGATTACTGGAGAGTCGGGCAGTGGTCGTGAGACTCTGGCGCGCTACCTGCACAGTCAGAGCGTGCGCAAGGATCGGCCGTTTGTTGATCTGGGCGTGACCAGCATCGCCCGCGGCAACGCCGCCTATGAGCTGTTCGGCAGCGAGGAGGGGGGCAGTGTCCACTACGGCTGGCTGGAGCAGGCCGCCGGCGGCACCCTGTTTCTCGACGAGGTAGCCGACATGGACCTGGAGGTGCAGACCCAACTGCTCGGCGCCCTCGACACCGGTACCTTCATGCGGGTCGGCGGCAGTGACCCGGTGAAGATCGATGTGCGGATCATTGCCGCCACCCAGAGAAATCTCGAAGAAGAGGTCAAGCAGGGGCGCTTTCGCGAGGACCTCTTCTATCACCTCAACGTGGTGCCGCTGCATGTGCCGCCACTGCGCGAGCACCCCGAAGATGTGCCGGATCTGCTCAACTTCTATGTCGACTGGTTTGTTGCCCACGATAAACTGCCCTACCGGCGCTTCAACGTGGGGGCGCAGAACTTCCTGCGCAACCACAGCTGGCACGGTAATGTGCGCGAGCTGAAAAACCTGGTGCAGCGGCTGCTGATCCTCGGTGCTGGGGATGAGATCACCCAGGATGAGGTGGAGACGGCGATGGGGGCGGCAGAGATTCACTCCAGCGAGGGTATGGATGCGGTGATGGCGTTTGAGCTGCCGCTGCGCCAGGCCCGTGAGAAGTTTGAGAAAGCCTATCTGGAGTACCATCTGCGTGAGAGCGGCGGCAATATCTCACGCATGGCCAAGCAGGTCGGCATGGAGAGGACCCATCTCTACCGCAAGCTGCGCGGCCTGGAGATCGAGCTCAAAGAGCGGCGCTGAGCGCCTGAGTGGGTTGTCGCGCAGGCAACTCGCAAATTGGTTAAGATTCGCCTGTATGGACCAAGTCAGAGATGACCGCCACCGACGGCAGCGAGCTGGGCTTGGGATCCTAAGGGGCCTCTGCTTCGAGCAGAGTCTGTAACCAATCAATCGACTGGCAGGATAATGAAAATAATCATCCTGGGCGCCGGGCAGGTGGGACGCTCAGTGGCCAACGCTTTGGTTCACGAGGCGAACGACATCACAGTAGTGGACCAGAATGCCGAGCTGCTGCACGAGTTGCAGGACCGGCTCGATCTGAGCACTGTGCAGGGGCACGCCGGCCATCCGGATGTGCTGCGTCGCGCCGGCGGTGAGGATGCCGACATGATCCTGGCGGTGACTAATAGCGACGAGACCAATATGGTTGCCTGTCAGGTCGCCTATACCCTGTTTCATACCCCCACCAAGATCGCCCGGGTGCGTGCCCAAGGCTACCTCGACTATCCTGAGATCTTCGCCCTGGACTCCTTTCCGGTGGATGTGTTGATCAGCCCGGAGCAGCTGGTTACCGAATATATCCTGCGTCTGATTCAGTACCCCGGCGCCTTGCAGGTGCTCGATTTTGCCGATGGGCTGGTGCGGCTGGTGGCGGTGAAGGCCTACCACGACGGTCCGCTGGTGGGGAACAGGTTGAGCGTGCTGTTTGAGCATATCCCCGAGATCGATGCGCGGGTGGCGGCGATCTACCGGGAGGGGGAGGTGATCAACCCGCAGGGGGACACCTTGATCCAGGAGGATGATGAGGTTTTCTTCATCGCCGCCACCGAGCATATTCGCGACGTGATGAGCGAGCTGCGCAAGTTGGAGAAGCCCTATAAGCGCTTGATCTTCGCCGGGGCGGGGAATATCGGTCGGCGCCTGGCGCAGGCGCTAGAGCGCAGCTATCGGGTCAAGCTGATCGAGGAGGATCAGCAGCGTGCGCGGGAGATCGCTGAGCGGCTCGATACCACCATTGTGTTGCACGGTGATGCGGCGGATGAAGACCTGCTGCTGGAGGAGAACATCGAGAACACCGATGTGTTCTGCGCCATCACCAACGACGACGAGGCAAATATTCTCTCGGCGATGCTGGCCAAGCGCCTCGGTGCGCGCCGGGTGATGGCCCTGATCAACCGCGCCGCCTATGTGGATCTGGTGCAGAGCGCCCCGATCGATATCGCCATCTCACCGGAGCAGGCGACCATTGGCAGCCTGCTGACCCATGTGCGGCGCGGTGATGTGGTGATGGTGCATTCGCTGCGGCGCGGCGCGGCGGAGGCGATCGAGGCGGTGGCCCATGGTGATCCCGGTTCCTCCAAGGTGGTGGGGCGGGCGATCGAGGAGATTAAGTTGCCCAAGGGGGCGACCATCGGCGCGGTGGTGCGCGGTGAGGAAGTGCTGATCGCCCACCACGATACGGTGATCCAGAGCGGCGATCACCTGATCCTGTTTCTGGTCGACAAGCGTCAGATTCGTGCAGTGGAGAAGCTGTTTCAGGTGGGGATCACCTTCCTCTAGGGGCAGCTCTGGCTATGAATATCACCGTGGTTCAACGCATTCTCGGCATCCTGCTGATGGTATTCAGCCTGACCATGATCCCACCGATGTTGGTCTCACTCTGGTATTGGGACGGTGCGTTCATCGGTTTTACCGATGGCTTTATGCTTACCTTGGGGCTTGGGGTGTTGATTTGGCTGCCGGTGCGGGGGCGGCGTCAGGAGCTGCGAGTGCGCGATGGCTTCCTGGTGGTGGTGATGTTCTGGACGGTGCTCGGGTTGACCGGAAGCCTGCCGTTTTTGCTGGCGGCCCAGACTGGGATGTCGCTTACCGACTCGGTGTTTGAGTCGATCTCCGGTCTCACCACCACTGGCGCGACGGTGATTGTCGGCATCGACCATCTGCCGCCTTCGATCCTCTTCTATCGGCAGCAACTACAGTGGCTTGGTGGTATGGGCATCATCGTACTGGCGGTGGCGGTGCTGCCGATGCTCGGGATCGGTGGTATGCAGCTCTACCGGGCTGAAACCCCCGGGCCGATGAAGGATAGCAAGCTGACGCCACGTATCACCGAGACGGCAAAGGCGTTGTGGCTGATCTATCTGGGGCTGACCATTGCTTGCGCCCTCGCCTACTGGGGCGCGGGCATGAGCCTGTTCGATGCGGTGGGGCACGCCTTCTCCACGGTGGCGATTGGCGGCTTCTCCACCCACGACGCCAGCATGGGCTATTTCGACAGCACCCTGATAAAGATGGTGGCGGTGGTTTTTATGCTGCTCTCCGGGGCCAATTTTGCGCTCCACTTTGTGGCGGTGCGGCGGCGCTCCCTGAAGATCTATCTGGCGGATAGCGAGTTCCTCTTCTATCTGACCAGTCTGGGGCTGGTGTTTCTCGCCGTCACCCTGGCGCTCTACGGTATGGGCACCTATACCGACTGGAGCGAGGCATTTACCAAGGGGCTGTTTCAGGCGGTCTCCATCGGTACCACCACCGGCTTCACCACGGCTGACTATTCGCTCTGGCCAGGGTTCGTTGCGATCCTGCTGCTGTTTTCCAGCTTCATCGGTGGCTGCGCCGGTTCCACCGGTGGTGGCATCAAAGTGATCCGCTTCCTGCTGCTGATCAAACAGGGCTTTCGCGAGATCAACCGACTGATCCATCCTAGCGCGCTGATCCCGATCCGCATCGGCGGCAAGACCGTACCGACCCGGGTGGTGGAGGCGGTGTGGGGATTCTTTGCCCTCTACATGGCCAGCTTCACCCTGATGTATCTGGCGCTGGCACTGACCGGGCTCGACCTGATGACCGCCTTCTCGGCGGTGGCGGCGAGCATCAACAACCTGGGACCGGGGCTGGCGGGAGTCGGTGCCAACTATGCGGGGCTGAACGATCCGGCAAAGTGGATCCTCTGTTTTGCGATGTTGCTGGGGCGGTTGGAGATCTTCACCCTGCTGGTGCTGCTCACGCCGGCTTTCTGGCGAAAATAGGTGACATCTCTCATTTCCGCGCCCTGCTTTGTTGCCTGTTCGCTATAGTCTTCTCAATAAGCGATTGATCGTCATTCAGGTCGCCATTTCCATCCTATAAGGAATCGACTTAATGTCTATGTCTTCTAGCCCCAGTCATGCATCAAAATCAGCCGCAGAGGCGTCGCGACATGCGCTTGTGGTGGAAGATAGTCAGGCGATCAACGCCTTGCTTAGGGCTGAGTTGATGGAGTTGGCAGGGGTAGCTTCGGAAGGAGCGGCGACTCTGGAGCAGACCAAAGCACTGTTGGCTGAGCGGCCGGAACGCTTTTTTATCGCAGTGCTCGATCTGAATCTTCCCGATGCGGCGGATGGGGAAGTGGTCGATTATGTCAGCCAGTTTGATATCCCGATCATCGTGCTCACCGGTAACCTGGATGCGTCGGCGCGCCAGCGGATGCGCCAGGATCATTTGGTCGACTATGTGCTGAAACGCAATGCCAGCGAGATCGACTACGTCTGCAATCTGGTGAGGCAGATTCGCGATAACTACCGGCGTAAGGTGCTGGTGGTGGATGATTCCCGTTCTTTCAGGCTCTATCTGAGAGGATTGCTGAGCGTACATAAATATCAGCTGCTAGAGGCGGCCAATGGCAAACAGGCGTTACAGCAGCTGAAGGCGAATCCCGATACGGTGCTGGTGATTAGCGACTACAACATGCCAGGAATGGACGGGGCGGAGCTGATCGAGATCATCCGCCGTGATCATCGCCGGGAAGAGCTTGCCATTATCGGTATCTCTGATCGCACTAAAGCGCAGATCAGCGCCCGCCTGCTCAAGGCGGGAGCCAATGACTTCATTACCAAGCCATTTGAAGTGGAGGAGTTCTACTGCCGGGTGATGCAGAGTGTCGACATGATTGCCCGGGTGTGCCAGATCCGCAATGCGGCTAGGCGGGACTTTCTCACCGGTGTTTACAACCGCTCCTACCTCTATGAGCAGGGTGAGGAGATGTATGCCCGGGCCAAAAAGTCTGCTGCCGGGCTAGCTGTGGCGATGGTCGATGCTGATCATTTCAAGCGGATCAATGACCGATATGGTCACCAGGCGGGGGATGCTGCCCTGGTGGCGATCGCCAACAGTTTGCAGCAGAGCCTGGGTGAGGTGAGTGTGGTTGGTCGCTATGGGGGTGAGGAGTTTGTTTGCCTCCTCCCCGGTGCATCTGAGACCCAGGCGATGCAGCAGTTTGAACGGGTTCGCGCGGAGATCGAAGCCCTGTCGATTCAGAACGGGAGCGACAGTTTCCAGGTGACCGTCAGCATCGGTGTCACGCTCGATCCCGGTGAGAGCCTGGAGCAGATGATTACCAGGGCCGACCAGGGGCTCTATCAGGCGAAGGCGGCTGGCAGGAATCGTGTCGAACTGAACTGAACTGATGCGGGTGCCATGCGTCCGTTGAAGAGTGATTGGTGCAGAGGCTTCTAACTGAGGCTCTGTCCTTCTGGCGTCGAAGCTTCACGCTGGTAGCAGCGCCAGCAATACCCCATAACGCAGCGCCTTGCCGGTGGCGATGAAGAACATCGCCGGCAGCAGCCGGACGCCACTCCAGCCTGCAGCCAGGGAGAGCGGGTCACCAACCACCGGCAGCCAAGAGAAGAGCAGCAGTGGGCTGCCATGGCGGGCGATGCGCTGTAGCGCGCGTTGCTGCTCGGGCTTTTTTAGTCCGACCTGGGGAAAACGGCGCGCTAGCCACCAGCCGATCAGCCAGCTGCTCAGTCCGCCCAGGGTGTTGCCGATGCTTGCCGCCAGCCAGAGCGAGAAATGGGATTCAGGCTGTTCGCCGGCGACATACAGCAGCGCCACCTCGGAGCCGCCGGGGAGCAGGGTGGAGGAGAGGAAGCTGACGCCCAGGATCGCCGGCCAGCTGGTTGGCTCGATCAGCCCTTCAAGCGCCAGCATCGATGGGCCGGATGGCGGTGAAAATCCTCCGGCAGGGTCTGCCGGGTGATCTCGCTGCAGTCGAAGGCCTGCTCGATTGATTCGTCAAGGCGAAAGCGGCGCCGGTTGTTGGAGAAGATTAGCTCCCCACCGTGGTTGAGCAGGGCCATGCAGCCCTTGATCAGCCGTGCGTGATCGCGCTGCACATCGAGCACCTCCTGCATCCGTTTCGAATTGGAGAAGCTGGGTGGATCGAGCACGATCAGGTCGAAGCGCTCCCGCTTTCTCTCCGCTTGGATCAGAAACTCAAACACATCGGCCCGCTGCAGCCGGTGGCGGGGGTAGCCAAAGCTGTTCAGCTGCAGATTGCGCTGGCTCCACTCCTGATAGGTATTGGATAGATCCACCGTGAGGCTCGCCTCGGCCCCGCCGGCGGCGGCATAGACGCTGAAGCTGCCGGTGTAGGCGAATAGGTTGAGAAAGCGTTTGCCGGCGGCCTGTTCGCGCACCATCGAACGGGTGGTGCGGTGGTCGAGAAATAGGCCGGTATCGAGGTAGCTGTGCAGGTCCACCTCAAAGCGCAGGCCGGCCTCCTGCACGATCATCGGTCTGCCCTGCCGACCGGTCTTCTGATACTGGGTTAAGCCCCGCTGGCGCCGGCGGGTCTTGAAGGTGAGCCGATCGGCGGGAACCTCCATGGCGCTGCTGAGGGCGTCGGCAATGGCTCGCTCCTCACTCTCGCTCGGCTCTTCGATCCCTTTGCGGGCGAACAGCTGGGCGTGCAGATGGCCTTCGTACCAGTCGATCGCCAGGGGGAACTCCGGGATGTCACGATCATAGATGCGGTAGCAGCTGATGCTGCGCCGGCGCGCCCACTTACGCCAGTGGCGCTGGTTTTTGCGCAGGCGGTTGGTGAAGGCGTCGAGATTGTTCACCGGTTGATGCATCTGGTCGCCATCGCGAGGCAGAACCAGCCAGCGATGAAGGCGCTGCCGCCGATCGGGGTGATCATGCCGAGGCTGCGTTGCCCGGTTAGGGTCAGCAGATAGAGGCTGCCGCAGAACAGCAGCATGCCGGTGAGAAACAGCCAGCCGCTGGAGGCGATCCAGCGGTTGTTTGGCAGCTGCAGCGCCAGCAGACCGCCGGCCAGCAGCGCCAGGCTGTGCAGCCCCTGGTAGTGCACAGCCTTCTGCCACCACTCTAGATGCGTGGCCGGCACCGCCCCCTCCAGTCCGTGAGCGCCGAAGGCTCCCAGCACTACGGTCAGCAGGCCGCTGATGGCGCCAATAAACAGCGTCCGCCCTGCGTTCATTGCTGCTCCAGCGTGTTTAACTCTTTGAGAATACCCTGCACCAGCTGCCCGGTGGTGTCGTCGAGGTGCTTGCAGAGTCGCTCCGGCTCCCGCTCGCCGTTGATCATCGGCCGGATCACCGAGGCGAGCCCGGCCAGCGGACCGCCGGCCTTACTCATCTGTTCGGCCATCTCGGAGATCAGCTGCAGTGCCTGGGGATTGCCGCTGGAGGCGGTGTGGATCATCGAGGCTAGCCCCGGGGCGGCCATGGCGGGATCGGGTTTGGCGTCCGGGTCGGGCAGGGTGGCGGGGTTCTGCATTCCCAGCAGGATCGACTCGGCAATAGTCTGGTCCTCTTCGTCGAGGCTGTTGAGTAGTTCGGCGTCGCGACGCCCCTTGAGCATCTGCCGCACGGCGCTGACCAGGGCGGTCCAGCCGTTCTCCTCCGCCTGCTTGAGGTGCTGCTCCAACTCGGCCTGGCGCTCTGGGTTCTGGCTGCACTTAACCACCTCATTTATAAAGCGGGCGTGCATGGCGAGGATCTGTTGTTTGTGGTCCATGGCTGTTTTTAGTTGATCTCTTGCAGGGAGTCCGCAGCGATCTCGCGGACATCCGGGTGTTCGTCCTCGAGCAGCTCCTGCAGTCGTGGGCGGGCTGCATTGGTGCCGCAGAGGCCGAGATAGTGGGCGGCGTCGGCGCGCAGGTTGGCGTGCTGCGATTCGCTCAGGCGCAGCAGAGTGGGCAGGGCGTGGCGCAGGATAGGCTCACCCTGCAGTTCCTCCATCACCACGCCGATGCCGATGCGGGCCGCCATCGGTAGCTCCTCCGACTCCAGCAGAGCTAGCAGGCTATTGAGCTGTTGCGGCTCCGCATGGACCATCTCGGTGACCCGGTGCGGTCGTTGCGTCTCCAGCAGGTGGCTGAAGTAGTCTGCTATGCCTGTGTCGTTGGCGGCATGTCCGGTCCAGCGTTCCAGCTCCCCTTGGCTCTGGTTGCCCTCGAGCTCGAAGGGCCCGATGCGGGTCCAGGGCACGCTGCGGGTGCCGACCTGCTGGGCCACTTCCGGGTGTTCGACGATGTTGACTACCTCCAGGCGGCCTAGTTTTCCCTCTTTGACGAGGGCCGAGAGCCCCTGCAGCACGCTGGGGCAGTGGGCGCAGCCGGGGGCGATCAACAGCAGTGCATCGGGTGCGGATCTGGCCATATGGGGGTCCGTGAGTGAAACAGGCGCTACCATAACTGGAAGGCGGCGGGGGCGCAAAGCAGGCCAGCCGGTTGGGAGCTGGGGGAGCTCGTGTAAAAATCGCTGCTCGCATAATGTTTGATCTCGGAAGTGGCAGTGGCGCTTCGAAATATCCCTACCAATCTGATTCTCGGTTTTCTTGGTGTCGGCAAGACCACCGCGATCCGCCATCTGTTGGCGCATCGCCCTGACGGTGAGCGTTGGGCGGTGTTGGTGAATGAGTTTGGCCAGGTCGGTGTCGATGGTGCTCTGCTGGAGCAGCAGGGGGTGGCGGTGGCCGAGGTGGCGGGAGGGTGCCTCTGTTGTGTCGCAGGGGCGGCGATGCAGGTGGGGCTTAGCCGTCTGATCTGTGAGGCGCGACCTGACCGGTTGCTGATCGAGCCCACCGGGCTGGGCCATCCGCAGCAGATTCTGCAGTCATTGCTACGGTCACCTTTTGACGAACTGCTCGAGTTGCGGGCGACGCTCGGGCTGGTGGATGCGCGAAAGCTCACAGATCCCCGTTATACCACCCATGAGACCTTTATCGATCAGTTGCAGCTGGCGGATCTGCTGCTGGCAAACAAGGCGGATCTCTATAATGAGGCGGCGCGGGAGGCCTTTGTTGCCCTGGTGAGAGCGGCGACGCCGCCAAAGGCGCTGAGTGCGTGGCTGGAGTTTGGGGGTGTCAGTTCGCTCTGGCTTGATCTCCCCCGCGCTATAGATCGGGATCGGCGATCTTCCCGGGCAGATGGGCAGCAAGCAAATGTCGTGGAGGCTGCCACTGATCGGTGTGCTGCAGCGGCAGAGGCTGGCTGGTTTTTTCTCGAGGGTGTCGGCGATGGCTTCTACAGTGGCGGTTGGCGGATCCCCGCCCGACAACGTTTTTCTCGCGTGGCGCTGGAACGTCTCTGTCGCCAGCCCGGAGTTGAGCGAATCAAAGGCGCAATGCACACGGATGCAGGATGGCTGGAGCTCAATGCCGCTGATGGGGAGCTGGCGATGCGGCCGGCGCGGCCACTGCTGGAGAGTCGGATCGAGTTCATCGGCAGGCGGCGGCTGGCGTGGCGGCAGATTGAACAGGCACTGCTGGTAGGATTGTGGAAGGCCTAGGGTCCTTTATCCGACTGTTTTGCTAGGTCAATGGTGTCAGGTAGATCAATAAAGGCAGCTTATGCGCCCACCTTGAAAAACTGTTTGGCGCATTAGGCTTGAAAACCTTAGTGTTGACCGCCCTGAGGCCCCGTTGCGCCAGTTTTGTGCCGCTTTACCCAGGGGCTCAGGCCGGATTTCGTTGTTGCAAGCCGGCCGGCGGCGGTCGCGAAAGGACGGAAAGCTGGATTCAAAATCCGGGATGTTTACCCGGTAAGTGCTTCTAAGTCAGCGCGATTTTGCGTTGGCTGAATCACTGCAGTGAAAAACCTAGGAGAAATGCACCATGCCAACATTTGTGCGTACTGAAAAGTGTGATGGCTGCAAGGGTCAGGACAGGACCGCTTGCATGTACATCTGCCCGCATGACCTCATGAAGCTGGACAAAGACGGTTCCGAGACCGGCCATGCCATGAAGTCTTTCAACCAGGAGCCCGAACAGTGCTGGGAGTGCTACTCCTGCATCAAGATCTGCCCCCAGCAGGCCATCGAGGCACGTCCCTACGCTGACATCGTTCCGATGGGTGGCTCTGTGCAGCCCCTGCGCGGTACCGATTCCATCATGTGGACCATCAAGTTCCGCAACGGCACCATGAAGCGCTTCAAGTTCCCGATCCGCACCACCCCTGAGGGTTCCATCGACCCTTATGGTAATACGCCCGCAGCCGATATGGCCAAGATCGCTGAGCCTGGTTTCTTCAACCACAATCAGCAGAATGGCTACCGCGCTGGCGATCCCAGCGAGCTGATTTGCAAGTAATCCGAAGATATTGAGAGGTAAACACAATGGCTGAATTCGGTAATCCGGACGTCATCGAAGAAGAAGTAGACATCCTCATCATCGGCGGTGGTATGGCTGCTTGCGGTACCGCTTACGAGATTGGTCCCTGGATCGAAGCTGCTGGCGGCGGCATCACGGTCAAGCTGGTCGATAAGGCTGCCATGGATCGTTCCGGTGCTGTGGCGCAGGGTCTGTCCGCTATCAACACCTACATCGGTCCTGATCAGGATCCTGCGGACTACGCTCGCATGGTCTCCAACGACCTGATGGGTATCACCCGTGACGATCTGGCCTACGACCTGGGTCGCCACGTTGATGAATCCGTTCACCTGTTCGAAGAGTGGGGTCTGCCGATCTGGAAGACCGACGAGAACGGTGAGCGTTATGACGGCTCCAAGGGCATGACCTCACTGAAGGACGGCGGCAAGCCCGTACGTTCCGGTAAGTGGCAGATCATGATCAACGGCGAATCCTACAAGTGGATCGTCGCTGAGGCTGCCAAGAAAGCACTGGGCATGGACAACATCCAGGAGCGTATCTTCATCGTTAAGCTGGTTAACGATAAGAACGATCCGAACCGTATCGCCGGTGCTGTCGGTTTCTCCGTGCGTGAGCACAAACTGTATGTTTACAAGTTCAAGGCTTGCCTGCTGGTTGCCGGTGGCTGCGTAAACATCTTCCGTCCCCGCTCCGTGGGTGAGGGTCAGGGCCGTGCCTGGTACCCCGTATGGAACGCTGGTTCCACCTACACCATGGCTGCTGAGGCTGGTGCCGAGCTGACCCTGATGGAAAATCGCTTCGTACCGACCCGTTTCAAAGACGGTTACGGTCCTGTTGGCGCATGGTTCCTGCTGTTCAAGTCCAAGGCCACCAATGCTTATGGCGAAGTGTACATGGATCGCAACAAGGAGATGCTGGACGACTATCCTCCTTACGGCCAGGCTGCCGTTCCTGCATCCTGCCTGCGTAACCACCTGATGCTGAAAGAGATGAAGGAAGGTCGCGGTCCCATCTGGATGGACACCGTTACCGCCCTCGCCAACCTGCGTGAGACTCTGTCTCCCCGCGAGGTTAAGCATCTGGAAGCAGAGGCATGGGAAGACTTCCTCGACATGTGTATCGGCCAGTGCGGTATCTGGGCTGGTGAGAACATCGAGCCTGAGAAGAAGAACTCCGAGCTGATGCCCACCGAACCCTACCTGCTGGGTTCTCACTCCGGTTGCTGCGGCATCTGGGTTTCCGGTCCTGACGATGTGGGCGCGCCCACCGACGAGGCGATGGACGGCGTTCCCGAGCACCTGCCGAAGGGCTGGAACTGGGGCTACCGTGGCATGACCACCGTTCAGGGTCTGTTCACCGCTGCTGACGGCGTTGGCGCCTCTGGCCACAAGTTCTCCTCCGGCTCCCACGCCGAGGGTCGCATGTGTGCCAAGTCCATGGTCAAGTTCGTGATGGACAACAAGGACCACAAGCCTGAGCTGGACACCAGCGTTGACGAGCTGATCGAAGAGATCTACCGTCCGGTGCGTAACTTCCTGGAGCACAAGGACTACTCCACCGCTATCGACGTGAACCCCAACTACATCACGCCGAAAATGCTGCAGTTCCGCCTGCAGAAGCTGATGGATGAGTATGTTGCTGGTGTTGCTACCTACTACACTACCAATGCCAACATGCTGGAAGTTGCCGAGCACAAGCTGGCCGAGCTGAAGGAAGACGCTCTAAAGATGCGTGCGAAAGACCTCCACGAGCTGCTGCGTGCTTGGGAGAACTATCACCGCATCCTGACCGCTGAAGCTCACATGAAACACATCCAGTTCCGTGAGGAGAGCCGTTATCCTGGCTTCTACTACCGCATGGACAAAAACTTCGTTGACGAAGAAAACTGGAAGTGCTTTGTGAACTCCATCTACGACAAAGAGACCAAGACCTTCAAGTGCTTCAAACGCGCTCACGTCGATCTGGTCGACAAGTCTAAGCTGTTCAAGTAAGCATTGCTTGACAGTCTGATGGCGTGAAAGGCCCGGATGCCGTAAGGTGTCCGGGCCTTTTTCATCAGTCTGCAAATAAACGCCAATTAACGCAGCGCTTTGTTTTGTATTAAAATTGCGCAATCGCGTGGATCGGATGCTCATCGTTAATGAGCAGCTGAAGTCCAATACCGCCATTTTTTCCGCATCTGCATTTCATTTCGCGTTCATTCGCGTTCATTTGCAGACTTTTACGAGGTCTAAACAATGAGCGAACAATTCGACATTCCCTTTAAAAGTGACTTGGTGCCGACCGTTATGGAGCCTGGCAGCAAGCTTAAATTCCGCTGTTACAAGGGCATCTCTTGTTTCAATGCCTGCTGCAAAAGTGCGGATATTCAGCTCACGCCCTATGACATCCTGCGCCTGAAAGATAATCTGGGTATGAGCGTCACCGATTTCCTGAAGAACCACACGGTTCCCTTTGAGATGGATAAGGACGGTATCCCCGGTATCAAACTACGTACCGATAATGATGGTGCCTGCCTGTTTGTCACGGATGAGGGCTGCAGTGTCTACAATGATCGTCCCACCGCCTGTCGTTACTATCCGGTAGGCCATATGGCGATTCGTGAGGCGGGCGCAACCGAAGATGAGGCGCGATACTTTTTGGTCAGGGAGGATCACTGCAAAGGTCATGAAGAAGATCGGGAAATCAGCGTCACTGACTACCGAAAGGAGCAGCAGGTCGAGCAGTACGACCAGATTAATCGCGAATGGATGCAGCTGATTCTGAAGAAGAAATCGGCAGGGCCTTCAATTGGACGACCTTCCGATACCAGCCTGCAATTTTTCTTCATGTGTTGCTACGACATGGACCGGTTTCGTCGCTTTGTGCTGAGTGATTCCTTCAAGGCCTCCTACGATATGGACGATGCTTTCTATGCGACGGTGGAGAAAGAGGATCTGGCGCTGATGAGTTTTGGCATCCGTTTGCTGAAACAGATCCTGTTTGGCGACGAGACCATCGCGGTCAAACCGGGAGCAGAGGAGAAGCGCCTCAAGGAGCGTCGTGAGATTCTTGAAATGCGTCGCAAGGCCGAGATCGAGATCCATCGGCAGAAAGAGGAGCAGCAGAAAAAGGACGTACTCTCCTGAGTCTGAATGCTGCCACGACAATCCTAAAAAGCCGCGCATCCTGCGCGGCTTTTTAGTTTAGGGAGTCTTTGATCAAGTCATGAACGCGTATCTTGTGCCCAGAATATCCAGCTTCTGCGTGGCAAATCTCGGCAACGGCTCCATGCGTTACTCTACCTCCTGCATCCATGCAGTCGTTCGTAATAGCCAGCTATCCCCGACAGAGATGTAGGGGAGGGCGTGAGTAGGGAGCGATAGCTTTAGGTGCGATTTGTGCCTTGAATCTGAATATTCTGAATCACAATCGACTTCGTCCAGACTTAATCTGCGGCTCCTTAGAGGGTTTGGATGGCGTCGGTCTTGGCTGCCATGATGAAATCATTGCGATGCAGACCGCGAATCTTGTGCGACCACCAGGTTACGCTCACCCTGCCCCATTCGGTCAAAACAGCGGGGTGGTGTCCTGCGGCCTCTGAAATTCTTCCGACCTTGTTGGTAAAAGTAAGCGCTTCTTCAAAGTTATTGAAGGAAAAAACCTTTTCGAGTTGCATCACTCCACTCCTGACTTCGATGTTCCAATCTGGAATCAGTTTGATCAGGTTGGCCAGTTCAGATTCGGATACTTGCGGGGCATCGGCTCTGCAAGCCTCACACTGTTCTTGAGTCAAAGCACTCATATTCATCGTTCTCTTTGTCGATAAGGCTGGAAATAGACTAGTATCGAGAATTATTCCTCAGTTAATTGAATGAGTTTAGTGAGAAACTGCGGGGTAATTAGCAGCGGCTAGGAGGCAGTTCGACTTTGAAAAAGAAGCATGCACTGATTGTCGATGATTCCAAAACGGCGCGCCGGGTTTTGGCAAAAAAACTGGACAGTTTTCATGTCGATGTCAGTGAGGTTGGCTCGGGCAAGGAGGCGATTGAATTCCTCAAAAAGGCGCAGCCTGATGCGGTATTTATGGACTATCACATGCCAGGGATGGACGGCATCCAGGCACTGAAGTTCATCCGCCTTAATCCGGAGACGGCATCGATCCCGGTGATGATGTACACTTCCCACTCCGAGAAACTGAAGCCTGAACAGGTCAAGGCGCTCGGTGCAGTTGGAGTGTTGCCGAAGAATCTCGACAGTAAGGACTTCGAGATCGTCATCAGCATGTTGAAGCTGGAGCCTGAGGGTGAGCCCGATAGCCAGTTCGTCGACAGCATGAATATTGATGAGACACCAAGCGTACAACTGCTCGATGGGGCCAGTGAAATCGCGGAATCATCTCGCCTGCTGCATGATGCCGCACGCGAGACCGAAGCCTCAGTTGGCTCAACACGACTGCGCAAGCAGATCGCAAAACTGCTGGCGCAGCATCTGAAGTTGGTAAGGCGACATATCGATGAGACTTCCCGGCAGACTGTTGAGGAGATGGAGAAGGGCAACAGTGCCATCGAAAACAGGCTGCTGGAGATGCAGCAGGCAGAGGCTGAGCAGAGCAAGGCTGGCGGTCTATCATGGGTAATGCTGCTGTTTCTATTGCTGCTTGGAGGTGGCGCACTTCTGCTTTCCGGTTGGCGAAGCGAAATGGTCGAGGAGCGTAACACACTGCGTGAGCAGATCACTTTGATGGAAAAAGCGCGTGCTAACTACGACGAGCAGGCAGATTCTCTGGCCAGCCTGCTTGAACAGCAAGGTGGTGTGTCGGTTGGTGATAAGGCAGCCGGGATTACTGCGGCAGAACAGCCGGAGGCCTGGATGAAGCTGCTTGAGTGGGCGCTGAATCGAGACCTTGAGTTTGCCTATCGGGCAGTGCCATTTGACGACAAGATGGTGAGTTGGCTCTCCCAGGCGCTCGATCATCTCGGCAATGCAGGCTTCAGAGGGACGCTTCTTTTGGAGGCGCGTTATGGGGATTTTTGTCTGACTGGAAAACCAGACGCGCAGCTTGAATTGGCCGCTGATGAGCTGAAGGGGGCTGACTGTCTCTTCTCGCGTCAGCTATCTGCAGATGGATCGACTCGTAACGAACTGCAAAGCATCAGCTTTACCAACTACATCAACTCCTCCCCCAGGTTGAGCGCTGGCCCGATTAAGGTGCAGGTAAAAAGAGGGGGGTATGATACGCCTGTGGTGCCCTATCCGGAGGCGCGGGAGGAGGTGAGCGCTGTCAAGTGGAACCAGGTCGCCGCCCGCAACCAACGCATTCAGGTCCGCCTGCTGCCGGCGGTGCAATAAACTCCAGCCATTGGCAGCATCCTCTCTGCGCGTTGTGCTAGGAGGATGCGACCGGCGGCTATCGATTTTCAACTGCCCAGACCGCCGCCTCGACCCGGGACTTGAATCCGAGTTTTTTCAGCAGATGTTTGACGTGTACTTTGACTGTTGCTTCCGCAATATTCAGGTTCCTGGCAATGACCTTGTTGCTCTCGCCTTGGGCTAGGTGGGTCAGGATCTCCTTCTCCCGCTCCGTCAATCCCGCATCGTCGACGTCTTTCGGACGATGGGAGGTTTGATGCATGGCCCGGGCCAATGACTCCGCGATATTGTGCGACATCACCAGCCTCCCTTCGGCCACCTCGCGGAACTTGACCATCAGCTCCTCTGGCGGCATGTCTTTGAGCAGATAGCCGTCTGCCCCGTTGCGCATGGCGGCGACAATGTCATCCTGTGCATCAGATACGGTAAGGATGACAATGCGGGCGACGGTATCGCGCTTCTTCATCTCCACCAGGGTCTCGATGCCGTTCATGCCATGCATGTTGAGGTCGAGCAGTACCAGGTCTGGCTGCAGCTGTTCAACCATCTCGATACCCTGCTCGCCGTTGTCTGCCTCGCCGACGATCTCGATCTCGGGAGTGAGGTCGGCAAGCTGTTGCAACCCCTTGCGTAATAACGGATGGTCGTCGATCATCACCACGCGTTGGACGGTTGAATCACTCATATCGCTACATCTGCCTGCTGATTGTTGTTCTGGTCGGGGCTTAGTTGTATGGGTGTGAAGGTGACGCTGACCCGGGTGCCGCCTTCGCCGAGGGGGCGGATATTCAGGTCGCTGCGCAGTGACCGGGCCCGCTCCTGCATGATGGCAAGGCCGTAGTGGTGACTGCGTTCCGCCTCAGGCGGCATGCCGATGCCGTCATCCTCCACGCTGATCTCGATACGGTTGTCGGCAAGCTGCTCCAGGGTAACATTGGCGCTGGATGCTGCCGAGTGGTAGGTCACATTGGCTAGGGCCTCGCGTACTATCTGTAATACATGGATCTCTTCGTTGGCGCTGAAGGGGATATTCTTTGTATGGTTGTTGAGGGTGATGGCGACCTTGTTCCGCTTGTTGAACTCCGCCACTGTCTCCGCGAGCGCGGTAACGACATTGCGACCATCCATCTGCAGGCGAAAGGTGGTCAGAAGTTCCCGCAACTGCCGGTAGGAGGCGGCTAATCCCTCTCTCAGTTCTGTCATCACTTCGTCGATCTGCGATTTTTCGGCCTCTCTGTCCATTAGAATTGTGAGACGGGTGACCTGTATCTTCAGGTAGGAGAGGGATTGGGCCAGTGAATCGTGCAATTCCCGCGCAATCACGCTGCGTTCGTCGAGCAGAGCCAGTCGTCTGCGCTGGATGTCACGGCGGCTGACCCCGACGGCGATACCAATGTGCTGACCAAGGGTTTCGAGCAGCTGCATCTGCCATGCTGCGAGATTGGCCCCAGGCTCTTTCTGCAGCAGCAGAACCCCATAGTTGTGCTCCTGGTCATGAATGGGGATCGAAAGGATCTTCGAAGAGCCCCCATGATGCTTCCGTGTTAGCAGTTGGGTGTTGCCGTTCCCGAGACAGACATGACATGCCTCAGTGCTGCACATAGGGGGCACAGGGCCATTGAGGGCTACCCGGTAGGCCTTGTCGCCATCCTGTTCGGGAGTCAGGCAGAGGGTGCCTGAGCGGATTCCCACTACCCGGCTGATATCCTCCAGTAGCGCGTGGTAGGTCTTTTGTGAAACCGGCACTTTGGTCAACTGCTGGGTGGCGCTGTAGAGCAGTTGCAGGGAGAGATTCCTGGTCTGCAGTTCGGCGGTTTTTTCTGATACCCGCTTTTCCAGATTACCGTACATTTTCGACAGTTCGGCTGCCATGTTGTTGAAGGCAAGTCCCAATCGGCCAAGTTCATCCATGCCGATATGGCCGACGCGAACACTGAAATTGCCTTTTCCCGCTCGCTCTGCTGCGAACAGAAGTTCACGCAGTGGCCCCAGGACATCGGTGTGAACCAGATAAAGGGTGCTGGCAAGTACCAGCAGGGTCAGCATCAGGCAGATACCCTGGATCAGTCCCAGCTTGTGCAGCCGCGATTCTGCATCCTGTTCCAGCAGGTAGACAAAACGGTCGATCTCCGCAACGAAGGGATCGACCAGGCTGCTGTACTGGCGGCGCAGCTGGTCAATGTGCTGTTCCAGTTCTGCGGTTGTCTGGATGGTGGGCAGTCGATCCAGATGGCTGGAGAGCAAGGGGTACATGACCCCTTGCCACTGGTCAGATATCTGGCGGTAGATGGTGTGCAGTGATTTGCGTTCTGTGTCCTTCAGAACCCTGGTTAGGCGTGGGCTTTCCAGGCGGCTGTGGAACTCCATGGCCTGTTTGCGTATCGCCTCCTGGTCTATGTGACGGGACTCGAGGGCGGCAACGATGCGATAAGACTGCATGCGCAGGCTGCCGGCCTGATTGACTGCCGCTGCTACGCCATAGGTGGACCGCGCCATGATCACGGCGCTGACCATGCCGGTCAGGGCAAGTAGGGTGATGAGCCCCATCGCCAATCCCGCGCGTATCTGTAGTGACTGACCGATAAACCGAAACATCAGTGCTCTCCCATGCCGGATGAGCCGCCTCTGCCGCCTTCCTCCAGCATCGCCGGGTCAGGTGCTCGGCTGGTTTTTTTAGGGTTAATCCTTTTGCTTTTGCGGTTAAGCAAAAGTTCGCTGCATGACGCCATCATAAATCATTTTTTCCTTTCTTAACAATGCATTAGAGGTGTTACCCCCTCTAACTCAAAGGTGGTAGTCGAGTCTCTCACTGGAAATCCGCGCTTGATTGAGATCAAGAGCCACAAGATTTGTGCGTCTTATCTTCCACGCCGAACCCTGCCGGAGATGCGAGATATGGCTACGCAGAGAACCAAACAACTATCTGTACTGACGATGAATACCCTAGCCTTTACCGCCTGCTTTGCGGTTTGGGTGATGTTTTCCATTATCGGGATACCGATCAAAGAGTTGCTGACGCTCAGCGAGACTCAGTTCGGCATTCTGATCGCTACGCCGATCCTGACCGGTTCCGTAGCGCGACTGCCGGTGGGTATCTGGACTGACAGATACGGCGGTCGTATCGTCTATTTCATCTTGATGCTCTGCACTATCCTGCCGCTTTACTTGATCAGCGAGGCGACGCAGTACTGGCAATTCCTGGTGCTGGGTCTGTTTGTCGGTATCGCCGGCGCCTCGTTCTCGGTAGGTATTGCCTACACTGCCCGCTGGTTTAGCAAAGAGAAGCAGGGTTTTGCGATGGGCATCTTCGGGGCCGGTAACGCCGGTGCCGCGCTGACCAAGTTTGTCGCCCCCTCGATTGTCGTCGCCTATGGTTGGGAGGCGGTACCACAGGTCTATGCCGTCGCCATGTTTGTGGTGGTGGTACTGTTCTGGATATTCACCTACGAGGATCCCGAGCACAAGGTGGCTTCCCATGTCACGCTGGGTCAACAGCTGGCCCTGCTGAAGGATCCGCACATCTGGAAGTACATGCAGTACTACTCACTGGTGTTTGGCGGTTTTGTCGGTCTCTCCCTGTGGATGACCAAGTACTACATCGCCGAGTACGACTTCGACCTTACCCATGCCGCGCTGCTAGCCGCGATCTTTGTACTGCCCTCCGGTGTGATTCGCGCCTTGGGAGGGTGGTTTTCCGACAAGTATGGTGCCTACAAGGTGACCTGGTGGGTGATGTGGATCTCCTGGGTCTGTCTGTTCCTGATGTCTTATCCACAGACCGAGATGGTAATCAAGACCATCAATGGCGAGGTCAACATCGGTATCGGCCTCAATGTTTGGGCATTTACCGCGCTGCTGTTCGTCGTCGGCATCGCCTGGGGCTTTGGCAAGGCCTCAGTCTTCAAGTTCCTCTCCGATGAGTACCCCGACAACATCGGTGTCGCCTCTGGCATTGTGGGCTTGGCTGGCGGTATGGGGGGTTTTATGTTGCCGATCATGTTTGGTGCCCTGATCGATTTCACCGGCATCAACAGCGCGGTCTTCATGCTGCTCTATGGCGCCACCTGTGTCTCCCTGATCTGGATGCACTACACCTTTGCCAAGGAACACCAGGAGAAGGATCAGCAGATCGCCAAGGATCATGCCTATGACCAGTATGCCCGTATGCATGAGAACCCGGATGAGTATGTGGCCGCCCGCGCTGCTGTCGAGCAGGCCGATCTGCTTGAGGAATTGATCACTAAATACAGCGCCGCTCGCGCCAAGGCTGAAGCGGAGGCGCAAAGGATCCGCAATGGCCAGACCAAGGGCAAGAGTGTCGACTGTCTCGAATAATCCAAACCACCTATATAGAGAGAACGATTATGTCTGACATAAAAGAGTGGAACCCGGAGGACTCCCAGTTCTGGGAGTCGAAGGGAAAAAAAATCGCTAATAGAAATCTGTGGATTTCCATACCCAGCCTGCTCAGCGGCTTTGCGGTATGGCTCTACTGGGGCATCATCACGGTACAGATGCTGAACCTGGGCTTTCCTTTTGAAAAGGCGGAGCTGTTTACCCTGGCGGCGATTGCTGGCCTGACGGGCGCCACCCTGCGTATCCCGTCGAGCTTCTTCATCCGCATCGCGGGTGGCAGGAATACCATCTTCTTTACGACGGCGCTGTTGATGATTCCAGCGATCGGTGCTGGCTTTGCGCTGCAGGACAAGGACACGCCGTTATGGGTGTTCCAGATGCTGGCATTCCTTTCCGGCTTCGGTGGCGGTAACTTCGCCTCATCCATGTCCAACATCAGCTTCTTCTTTCCAAAGCGGATGCAGGGCCTGGCGTTGGGTCTGAATGCGGGTCTGGGTAATGCCGGTGTGACCACTATGCAGATCCTGATTCCTCTGGTGATGACCTTCGGTATCTTCGGTGGCGAGCCGATGATTCTGCAGAACACCTCGGGCACCCTGATCGGTAAGATCCCCGCCGGTTCAGAGACCTACATCTTTAATGCCGGTTTTGTCTGGCTGCTGCTGCTGATACCTCTGGCCTTCGCCGGCTGGTTCGGCATGAACAACATTCGCACGGATGAAGTCTCTCCCCATATTGGTTCCCCGCTCGGAGCCATGTCCAAGATCGCTGGTATGTTGATCATCGGCTTCATCACCGCAGCCATCGGTCTCTACATCATCCTGCCCGCCCCCACTGGACTGGGTGCGCCCGGTTGGGCCAAGTGGCCGGTCATCGCCGGTATCCTGTTCGGCACTGTCATGCTGATGAAGATGATCCCCGGTGACATCAAGCCCAATCTTAAGCGTCAGTTTAAGATTTTCGGCAACAAGCACACTTGGGTGATGAGCATCATCTACACCATGACCTTCGGTAGCTTCATCGGTTACTCCGCTGGTTTTGCCCTGGCCATCAAGGTGGTGTTTGGCTATCAGCATGTGATGGTCGATGGTTTGATGACGCATGATCTTGCCAACCCCAATGGCCCGTCGGCACTGATGTACGCCTGGATGGGGCCTTTTATCGGCGCACTGATTCGCCCGATTGGTGGCTGGATCGCCGACAAGATGGGTGGCGCCAGGGTGACCCAGTATGTCTCCATCGTGATGATCGGTTCTGCCCTGGGTGTGGCCTACTATCTGCAGCAGGCTTACCAGTCAGCTACGCCGGAAGAGTTCTTCGTACCCTTTCTGATGCTATTTCTGGTGCTGTTTGCCGCCACCGGCATCGGTAACGGTTCCACCTTCCGCACCATCGCGATGGTGTTCCCCAAGGAGCAGGCAGGCCCGGCGCTGGGTTGGACCTCGGCGGTAGCTGCTTATGGCGCTTTCATCATCCCGAAGGTGTTCGGTGAGCAGATCAAACTGGCTACACCAGAAGTCGCACTCTATGGGTTTGCCGTCTTCTATACGATCTGCCTGATCTTGAACTGGTGGTACTACCTGGGGCCGAAGGCTGAGATCAAGAATCCCTGATCGTTACCAGTAAAAAATCGGGGTGGGTCTGCAATACCCCACAGGGCAGCGTCCTAACTCCCCAGCCTTGGCGGACTCACCCCAACCAAATTGCGGGGCATGCCGATGAAACAGAATCGGCGCCCCTAAGGAGAGCGTTATGAGCCACTTTCTCGATAGACTGAAATATTTTAAGAAGGTAGAGAGCACCTACTCTGGCGGTCACGGCATCGTGACCAGTGAAGACCGCCAGTGGGAAGACACCTACCGCAACCGCTGGCGCCATGACAAGGTCGTGCGTTCCACCCACGGCGTCAACTGCACCGGTGGTTGCTCCTGGAAGATCTTCGTAAAGAACGGTCTGGTTGCCTATGAGATGCAGCAGACCGACTACCCGCGTACCCGCGATGATATGCCTAACCACGAGCCTCGGGGCTGTCAGCGTGGTGCCTCCTTCTCCTGGTACCTCTATAGCCCGCACCGCATCAAGTACCCCTTGGTGCGCGGCCGCCTGGTGGAGCTGTATCGTAAAGAGAAAGCGGCAGGCAAGAATCCTGTCGCTGCCTGGGAAGCGATTCAGAGCGATCCCGCCAAGCGCAAGAGTTACACCGCAGTACGCGGTCTGGGCGGTTTTGTCCGTGCCGATTGGGAGGAGATGACTGAGATCATCGCCGCCGCCAACATCTACACCATCAAGAAGTGGGGACCAGACCGGATCTACGGCTTCTCGCCGATCCCCGCGATGTCGATGATTTCATATGCTGCCGGCTCGCGTTACCTCTCGCTGATCGGTGGCGCTTGTGGCTCATTCTACGACTGGTACTGTGACCTGCCGGCAGCCTCTCCTCAGGTGTGGGGTGAGCAGACCGACGTGCCGGAAGCGGCCGACTGGTACAACTCCAAATATCTGATCGTCTGTGGCGCCAACCTGCCGATGACCCGTACACCCGATGCTCACTTTGCCATCGAGTCGCGTTACAACGGCACCAAGGTGGTCTCCATGGCGCCGGACTACGCGGAGTATGTGAAGTTTGCTGACCTGTGGATGCCGGTCAAGCAGGGCACCGACTCCGCCGCCTTCATGGCGATGGGGCATGTGGCACTCAAAGAGTTCCATATCAACAAGCAGGATCCCTACTTCACCGAATACGTGCGGAAATACACCGATCTGCCGATGCAGTTGATGCTGCGCAAGGACGGTGACCATTATGTCTCTGACCGTTTTTTGCGTGCTTCTGACTTCGACAAGAACTTGGGCGAGACCAATAATCCTGAGTGGAAGACGGTGGTCTTCGACACCAAGAGTAACGCCTTTGTGGTGCCCAACGGATCCGTCGGTTTTCGCTGGGGAGAAGAGGGTAAGTGGAATCTTCTGGAGAAATGCGGCGCTGATCAGGCCGAGACCGAGGCCGAGCTCTCCTGTATCAACAGCAAGGACACGATTGTTGAGGTTGCCTTTCCTCACTTCACGCCGGGCGAAGACGAGATGCTGCTGCGCAACATCCCGGTGCGCAAGCTGAAGTTGGCCTCTGGTGAAGAGGCTCTGGTCTGCTCTGTGTTTGATCTGCAGGTAGCCCAGTATGGTATCGACCGCGGCCTGGGCGACAATCTGGCGACCGGCTACGATGATGAGAGTGTGCCTTACACCCCGGCATGGGCCGAGAAGATTACTGGTGTGAAGCGTGCCGACCTGGAACGTACGGGTCGTGAGTTTGCACAAAACGCCTCTGAGACCCAGGGTAAATCCATGGTCATCATGGGTGCTGCCATCAACCACTGGTATCACAACGACATGGGTTACCGCAGCATCATGAACCTGCTGCACATCTGTGGTTGTGTCGGTCAATCTGGCGGTGGCTGGGCTCACTATGTGGGGCAGGAGAAGCTGCGTCCCCAGGCGGGCTGGGCGCCCATCGCCTTTGCGCTTGACTGGAATCGCCCACCGCGCCACATGAACAGCACCACCTACTGGTATTTTCATACCGATCAGTGGCGCTATGAGAAGGTGCAGGCCGACGATATTCTGGGTTCTACCGCCCAGGCCAAGTATCGTGGCTATCAGCTGGCCGACTACAATGTGGTCTCCCAGCGTCTGGGGTGGCTGCCTTCCGCGCCTCATTTCAACAAGAACCCGCTCGATATCGTCAAGGCGGCCGAGGCCGCGGGTGCGACCGATGAGGCGGGTGTGGCTAGCTATCTGACCGAGCAGCTGAAGAGCGGTGAGACTGCCTTTGCCTGTGAGGACATCGATGCGGAAGAGAACTTTCCCCGCAACCTCTTTGTCTGGCGTGCCAATCTGCTGGGTTGTTCCGCTAAGGGGCATGAGTACTTCCTCAAACACTTGGTTGGTGCTCAGAACGGCGTCATGCAAGAGGGTGTCGAGGGTCAGAACTCCAAAGAGATCAAGTGGCGTGAGAAGTCCCCGGTGGGCAAGCTGGATCTGATGGTTGATATCAACTTCCGTCTTAACTCCACTGGCGCCTATTCGGACATCATCCTGCCGACCGCAACCTGGTACGAAAAGGCCGACCTCAACACCACTGACATGCACCCCTTTGTGCATCCGCTGGGCAAGGCGGTCGATCCCGCCTTCGAATCCAAGTCCGACTGGCAGATCTTCCAGACCATCGCCAAGAAGTTCTCCGAGTTGGCTGAAGAGCATCTGGGTACCGTCAAGGACGTGGTCTCCCTGCCCATGCAGCACGATTCCCCGATGGCGCTGGCACAGCCCTTTGGTGAAGTGAAGGATTGGAAAAAAGGTGAATGCGACCTGATTCCTGGCAAGACCGCACCGCTGTTCAAGGTGGTGGAGCGTGACTACCCCAACACCTATAAGAAGTTCACCTCGGTCGGACCTCTGATGAATAAGTTGGGCAACAATATCAAGGGTATTGATTGGAATACCGACCTGGAGATCGAGCAGCTATGCTCACTCAACGGTGTCATCCATGATGAAGGTGTTTCCAAGGGCCGGCCGTCGCTGGTAGATGACGTCGCGGTGTGCGATACCGTCTTGCATATGGCGCCAGAGACCAATGGCGAGGTTGCACACAAATCCTGGTCGGCACTCTCCAAGAAGACGGGTATTGATCATAGCCACCTCTACGCGGGGCGGCATGAGGAGAAGATCCGTTACCACGATATCGTCGCTCAGCCGCGCAAGATTATCACCGCGCCGACCTGGTCGGGTATCGAATCGGAAGAGGTGAGCTACAACGCCTGCTACACCAACATCCATGAGCATATCCCTTTCCGTACTCTGACCGGTCGTGCCTCCTTCTACCTGGATCACGAGTGGATGCGTGACTTCGGTGAGGGTCTGTGCTGCTACCGTCCGCCTCAGGATCTGGGTGCACACAAAAACCTGCCAAAGGAGCTGGCCAGCAAGCTGAAGGGTAAGAAGACCCTGACCCTGAACTGGATCACCCCGCACTCCAAGTGGGGTATTCACTCCTCCTATCAGGACAACCTGCGCATGCTGACCCTGTTCCGTGGTGGTCCCTACTTCTGGCTGAATGAGAACGAAGCCAAGAGTATCGGCATCAAGGACAACGATTGGGTCGAGGCGGTCAATGCCAACGGCGCGACGGTGGCCCGGGTGGTGGTTAGTCAGCGCGTGCCCGAGGGCATGGCCATCATGTATCACGCTCAAGAGAAGAACGTTAACGTGCCGGGTTCCAATACCACCGGTAAGCGTGGCGGCATCCTCAACAGCGTGACCAAAGTGGTGATGAAACCCACCAACATGATCGGTGGTTACGCCCAGCTCTCTTACTCCTTCAACTACTACGGTACGGTGGGAAGTCAGCGTGATGAGAACGTCATCGTTCACAAGATCGAAGACGCCGACGTGAATTGGTTGGAAGGCGATCTGACGCCGGAGCGCGAAGCTCAACTCAATCCCCCGGGGATTAATAACTGAGTCAGTTGATCGTATTGATGCAGGGTGGAATCGATCCCACCCTGCATCCCGGTGGAAAGAATTTTGAGGAATAGAAGATGAAGATACGTGCGCAAATTGCCATGGTCCTGAACCTGGACAAGTGCATCGGCTGCCACACTTGTTCGGTGACCTGCAAAAACATCTGGACCAACCGAAAGGGTGTGGAGTACGCCTGGTTCAATAATGTAGAGAGTAAACCCGGCATTGGTTTTCCTAAGAACTGGGAAGATCAGGAGAAATGGAAAGGCGGCTGGGTTAAGAAAAACGGCAAGCTGGAGCTTAAGGCCGGTGGTCGTATCAGCAAGCTGCTGAACATCTTTGCGAACCCCGACATGCCTGAGATCGACGACTACTACGAGCCGTTCGATTACGATTACGCGAAATTGCAGAATAAGCCTCTGTCTGAGGCGGCACCCACTGCACGCCCGCTCTCCCAGATCACCGGTGAGCGGATGGAGAAAATCCATTGGGGGCCTAACTGGGAAGATGATCTGGCCGGCGCCTTCGAAGATCGTTCAAAGGACAAGAACTTTGAGGGCATCCAGAAGCAGATGTACAAGGAGTTTGAAAAAACTTTCCACATGTACCTGCCGCGTCTGTGCAACCATTGCCTGAATCCGGCGTGTGTCGCCAGTTGTCCCTCTGGCGCCATCTACAAGCGTGACGAGGACGGCGCAGTACTGATCGATCAGGATCGCTGTCGAGGCTGGCGCATGTGCGTCAGTGCCTGTCCCTATAAGAAGATCTATTTCAACTGGGAGTCTGGCAAGTCGGAGAAGTGCATCCTCTGCTATCCGCGCATCGAGTCTGGCATGCCTACCGCCTGCGCCGAGTCCTGTGTTGGCCGCATCCGTTATATGGGCGTGGTGCTCTACGATGCTGACAAGATCAGCGATGCTGCGGGCACTGACAATGAGAAGAACCTGTATCAGTCGCAGCTCGACATGTTCCTCGACCCCAACGATCCGGCCGTCATTAGGCAGGCGCTGGAAGATGGCATTCCGCAACAGTGGTTGGATGCGGCTAAAGACTCTCCAGTCTACAAGATGGCCATGGAGTGGAAGATTGCCTTTCCGATCCATCCTGAGTTCCGCACCCTGCCGATGATGTGGTACGTGCCGCCGTTGTCGCCGGTGCAGAGCCAGATCGATCAGGGCAACCTGCCTACCGAAACGGATGGGGTGATTCCGAAGTCCGAGGCGCTGCGTTTCCCCGTACGCTATCTGGCCAACCTGCTGACCGCTGGTGACGAAGCACCGATCCTCAGTGCCCTCAACAGAATGCTGGCGATGCGCAGCAATCAGCGCTCCAAGTCGATTGAAGGCAAGCCGAATGTCGCGGCACTGGAATCTGTCGGGTTGACTGAACTGCAGGCCGAGGAGATGTACCAGATGCTCGGTATCGCTAACTACGAGGATCGCTTCGTTATTCCGACCGCCCATGAGGAGATGGTGCAGGAAGATCCCTATGCCTTCCAAGGACAGAACGGATTTGGGCCTGGCAATACCAGTTCACACGGTAGCGAGGCCGGTCAGGGCTTTACCCTGTTCCCGAGTCCGCGTAAACGCACCCATACCCCGCAGGGCATTCAGCCCCGCAAGAAGGGCTAACCGGGAGAGTTCACCATGCGTATATATAACATTATGGCTCGTCTGCTGGATTACCCGACCGAGGAGTTGATGGAGAATCTGCCAGCCATCATAACGATACTGAAAGAGGATCCCGACGTGGGTGCGCAGGAGCGCGAAGATCTGATGCAGCTGATCTCATGGATGCAACTGCACGACCTGATCGGTATGCAGGCTGATTACGTACAGACCTTCGATATGACCCCGGAGCACGATCTGCACCTGACCCATCACCTGTTTGGTGACGATCGGGGACGCGGTCCGGCGCTGATCGACCTTTCGGAACACTTCAAGAGTGCAGGGCTGGAGGTAGAGGAGGGTGAGATCCCGGACTATCTGCCGCTGATTCTGGAGTATGTGTCGACGCTGGATGAGATGCAGGCAAGGGTCTTTCTGGGGGATGCCGCAAAGGTGATTACCGTACTGGCAGAGAACTTGGAGAAGGCGGAGAGCCCCTATTCACGACTGCTGCGGATTGTGGAAGGCCGTGGTCATCTAGCCAAAGCAGCCTGAGGAGATAGACAAATGAACTTACATGACTTGGTTTTTGGGGCTTACCCCTATCTGGCTGGCGCCATCTTTCTGCTTGGCAGCTGGATCCGTTTTGATCGTGAACAGTACACTTGGAAGGCGGACTCCAGCCAATTGCTCAGCAACAAGAATATGCGGCTGGCGAGTAACCTGTTCCACGTCGGCATACTGGGCATCTTTTTTGGTCACGCGGGAGGCATGTTGTTACCGCACAGCTGGTTCCTGGCGATGGGTATCTCCGATGTCGGCCATCAGTATATCGCTATCTATGCCGGTGGCATTTTCGGCATTATGTGCCTGATCGGCGCCGCGATGCTGTTGTATCGGCGTGTTACCAACCCCCGGGTTAAGGCGGTAAGCCGTAATCGCGATACCTTTGTCATCGGCTGGCTGCTGGCCACCGTGACTCTGGGGCTGAGCACCCTGCTGGTCTCCACAGGTCACGCTGCCCACGGTGATGTTTCAGAGATGATTGCTCTGACCGAATACGTCAAGAGCATCGCCACCCTGAGTGTGGACCCGAGCCTGATCAAGGATGTGTCGCCGATATTCAAGACCCACATGTTCTTCGGTATGACGGTATTCCTGGTCTTCCCATTTACCCGCTTGGTTCACGTCTGGAGCGTGCCGGTGACCTATCTCGGTCGTGCCTACCAGATCGTCCGCGTCAAGCGGGTGCGGATGAACTAACAGAAAGTAGATGTTGTATCGAGCGGGAGCGATTGCTCCCGCTCAGTTTCACGAGGCGTTATTCATGAGTACGAACCCTTACGCAACGCGGATCGAATATCTGGATGTCGACGGCAAAAAGGTGGCCACGGACCAGGAGGGTTATATCCAGGATATGGATGAGTGGTCGGAGGGCTTTGTAAAGGCGTTGGCCGAAAAAGAGGGGCTAGAGTTGATTGATGACCACTGGGATGTGATCAACTATATCCGCGACTATTATGAAGAGCACCGAGTTCAGGCTCAGGTGCGCGATATGATCAAACATTTTAGGACGGCGTGGGGTAAGGAGCGCGGCAATAACCGTTATCTCCACGATATCTTTCCCAAAGGCGGGCCGCAGAAGCAGGGTAACCGCCTGGCGGGTATTCGCAAGACCAAGGGTGAGCACTGAGCTAATCACTATGTAGGAACAGGGGTATCCGGCGGTAAAGGCATCTTCTCCGCCTCCTGATCTTGCTATGGCCGAGAAAGAGCGGCTGACTCCGGGGATCAATACCCGAATATGTTGTTGAACGAAAGTGGAGGCGTGGAGAAGGTCAGGGTGGAGTGCGCCGGAGGTTGTTGATATCGGCCTAGCTGATATATAACACGAACCATGCTTAAAAAAATCATAGGTCTAAAGCGGGATATGACCGAAAAGGAGTTCGTGATTTCGGTCATGGGCGCCTTTGTCGGTACCCTGATTGCCTCGTTCTTCAGCAACATGATACTGCAGGCGGAGGCGATGCCGCTCATCCTGGCGTCTACCGGCGCCTCGGCGGTGCTTATCTTTTCCCTGCCCTTCAGTCCTGTATCCGGCCATGGAATCTGGTGGGTGGCCATTTGGTCTCCGCATTTGCAGGCGTCTCCTGTTATTTGCTGGTGCCCAATGAGCTGCTCGCGGCATCCATTTCCATTCCCAGTGCGATGCTGCTGATGCACCTTTTGCGATGTATGCATCCACCTGGCGGCGCCACGGCGATTACTGCGGTGGTGGGGGGGGGCCAATGTTCATGCCTTGGGATACGCGTTTATCGTGATCCCCGTTTTCATCAACGCCATTATCCTGCTCTCCATCGCGATGGCGATTGCAACCTTTCGCGACGACAATCCATTTGAATCCCGGCTCAAAGGAGAGGGGGATGAAACGCTGGATGTGCTGGAAGAGTGACAGGGAGCGAAAGCTCGCTGGAGAGATCCTTGTTTATTCTTGTCGATGAGACTGCAAAGTAAAATATGGTGTTGTTATGCTCTGGAATCTAATGATGCATGCCCTCATGGGCTGGCTCGGGGCTTACTATTTTCTCTGGTCTCCCGAAGGAATAGGAATGGCTGTGTTGGTTGTCTGTGTGACTCAGGCGGTTGATCAGATCCGGCTAAGAAAAGAGGCGTGGAGCGAGGTCGAGTCGATGCCGATGGCCGAACGCGAGGATGCCGCACAACAGCTGGAGGCCGGCATCAACAAAAAGATGGCGCTGGTGTTTGTGCAGAACGTCGTTTTATATGCGGCGATCGTGCTCCTAGTTGCAGAGATGGCCCGTACCCGCGGTTGGTTGTGATGAATGAAGCGGCCTTGCGTCGCCAATCGAACCGCAGCAACGCGACAGCAGTCAGTCACGCTTGCTCTCATGCAAAACCGCATCGAGGTCGAGCATTTTTATTGCGCTGATAGCCGCCTCCCAGGCACCTTCGTGGCACAGTCCGCTGATGGCGGCATGTTGGTAACCTTCAAGCGCGGCACGTATGCATGCATCCCTGACCGCAGTGGCCATGTGGTGCGTGTCACTCGATTCATGTTGCGTCGTCGTCGTCTTCTTACTCAAGGGGTGTTATCCCTGCGGTTAAACCTAGAACAGTAGTATTTATCCTGACAGGACCCGATCATGCAAGTGACAAAAGATAAAGTCGTAACCATCGAATACACCATGACCGATAAAGAGGGCGCTGTGGTTGATACCACTGACAATGGAGAACCTCTCTCTTTCATTCAGGGCAAAGAGAGCCTGCTTGCTGCGATTGAAGCAGCAATCGAAGGCCGCGATGTGGGGGAGAAGTTATCGATCGTCCTCGAGCCTGAGCAGGCTTACGGACATCGGGATGAAAGTCTGATCAGGAAGGTGCCGAGAAGTCACGTCAATGTCTCGGGAGATCTGGAGGTTGGCCTCAAATTGAGAGGTAGAAACGGTTCTAATGTCACGCCGATTACGGTTGTCGAATTCGACGATGAAACGGTGACGCTGGATGCAAATAATCCGCTCGCTGGTGCCACGCTGGGTGTGAAATTGGTGATCGTGGAGGTGCGCGACGCGATTGATGAGGAGCTGAAGAGCGGCAGGGTCCAGGATATGGAAGCAATCTACGAGAAGGAGCGGGTTGACGGCGTGGTGGTGGAATTCAAGCTATAGAGATCCGTATCTCAGATCATCTATTGTCGCTCGAATAAGGCTCCTAGCCCTGATCCAACAAGGGCGGCACTGTGTCGGCAGCAGCGGTGGATTATGCTGTGCTCAGCAATTGCTCCATGTATTGTTCCCGGCTTCGGCCCGGGTGTTGCCCGAGCTTCCACATCCCTGGGGTCGTGCCCCCTGCAGCTGACACCCAGCGTGGAGGGAATGTAGAAAGATCGCAGGCGCTATCTCTGCCAGGCAGCTGTAGCCCGACCTGTGGGATTGGGGGCAAAAAAAAGCCCGCTTGCGCGGGCTTTCCTTTTGCCCCTGCTGGGGCGAGTCGAAAGCAGCCTTATTTGGCGGCAATCTCCTCGAGCTTCTTGGCCGGAATCACCTGTCCGTTGAGGGCGGCATCCTTGGCGCTGCGCCCAAAGGCGACGCTCATCAGGGTCGAGTAGTAGACCACCGGCATGTTGAACTTACTGCCGTAGGTCTCGTTGATCTGATCCTGATAGATCTCCACGTTGGCCTGACACAGGGGACAGGGGGTGACGATCATGTCGGCGCCGTTATCGTAGGCCGCTTCGATGATGCCGTGGATCATCTCCTGGGACTTCTCCGGCTCGGAGAATGCCAGGGCGCCGCCACAGCACTGCACCTTTTTCTCGAAAGTCGGGATCGACTCAGCACCGACAGCCTCAACGATCTTGTCCAGGTACTGCGGATTCTCGAACGACTCGCCCGCGATACCAAAGGGGCGGTTGGTCTGACAGCCGACATAGCCGGCGATCTTGATACCCTCGAGGGGTTTCTTGACCTTCTCCTTGATGGCATCGAAACCGATATCCTCGACCAGTACCTCCACCATGTGGCGGACCTTGGCTTCGCCCTTGTAACGCAGACCGCCTTCCGCCAAGGCAGTGTTGGCATCCTTGAACATCTGCTCGTCTTCAGAGAGACGCTCTTTGGCCTCGCGAGTGGAGAGCCAGCAGGCTGCGCAGGTGGCGACGATCTCCTGACCGGCATTGTGCTCCTCGGAGAGGGCGATGTTGCGGGCCGAGAGAGTCAGGCGGGGCAGCTCGCCACCACCGCCATAGCCGATGGAAGCGCCACAGCAGTTCCAGTCGGGGATCTCGTTGAGGGTAATATCCAGCTCTTCACACATGGTCTGCGCAGAGACCAGGTAGTTGGATGAGGTTGCTCCTGTCTGTGAGGAACAGCCCGGGTAGAAGGAAAGTTCTATCTTAGCCATTGCGGTTTGTCCTCACTCAGCTGAAGTCCTGGATGTTGCCATCCTCGATTTCCTGGGCCTTCTTGATGATCTTCTGTAGATCTCCAGGGTTCTTAACACCATGCCCACCAAGGATTTCCATGGCGTTCATGCGTTTGGCCTTCATCATGTTCTGTCCCAGCTTCTGATTGGCCATGGCGTTCTTGATGCCCTGGCTGAAGCCGTCCTTGAAGTACATGGAGAGGCCCAGCTTGAGCTCGTTGACACGGCCCTTCTTCATCAGGTTGTCCCAAAAGATCTGGGAGAATTCCTGAGTCGGCTGCTTCTTTGGCACCAAGCCGAGACGTTTAGCATAGGTCGCCAGGCCGTGCATGATGTGGGTGATCGGCAGGCCGCGGGGGCAGCGTGCGATGCAGTTGTAGCAGGAGGTGCACATCCACATCGAGTCAGAGGTCAGCACCTCTTCGCGCTTGCCGGCACGGATCATCATGAAGATCTCCTGCGGCGGATGCTCCCAGTGCTTGCCGAGCGGGCAGGAGCCAGCGCACACGCCACACTGCATGCACATCTTGACCCATTCGCCCTCTTCCACGTTCGCCTCAACCTCTTTGAGGAAGCTGTTGCGATAGTTGTTGATCTGATTGCTCATTGGGAAGACTCCTTAGAACTTGAACGGGCTGAGGCCGATCTTCTCGACGGTCTCTGCCATGTCGTTGATCAGCTGCGGTGCGCGAGTCGTGTCGGTGATGGCGACCTCATGGAGCACGACGCGTTCCGGTTCCAGATTCAGCGTGTCCAGGGTGTCGCCGACCTTGCTCATGCGCTCCGCCGCCATGGCAGAGCCGCGCACGAAGTGGCACTGGTAGTCGTCATCGCGGCGGCAGCCCATCATCACGATGCCGTCATAACCGCTGTTCAGTGCATCGGTCACCCAGGAGAGGCTCACCGACCCGAGGCAACGGACCGGGATGACGCGCGCCCAGGGGTTGATCTCGACACCGTTCTGGGCCGCCTGATCGAGCGCCGGGTAGGCGTCATTCTCACAGGCCAGCACCAGGATGCGTGGCTTCTCGTCCCACTCCTCCGGAATCTCGACGTTCTTGATCTGCTGGTTGACGGTCTCCACCGAGTAGTTCTCGAAGGAGATGACGCGTACCGGGCAGGCGCCCATGCAGGTGCCACAACGACGGCAGCGCGCCTCGTTGTACATCGGGTAGCCCTCTTCGTCCTCGTTGATCGCGCCAAACGGGCACTCAACGGTACAGCGCTTGCACTGGGTGCAGCCCTCCTTGCGGAAGCTGGGGAAGGAGAGGTCGCCAGAGCGGGGGTGAACCGCCTGTCCCAGCGCGGCATGCTCGGCCGCCTGGATCGCCTTCAGTGCGCCGCCGGTGGCATCGTCCTGGGCCTGCTGAATATCCATCGGGCGGCGCACTGGCCCGACTGCGTAGATGCCGGTACGGCGGGTTTCATAAGGAAAGCAGATGAAGTGCGAGTCGGTAAAGCCGTGGCGCAGGTGCGGCAGGTCGGTGCCCTGACGGTACTCCAGGTTGAGGATCGAGGGCGGAGCCACCTCCAGTGCCTGCTTCAGTGTCTCCTTCTCTGCGGAACCTTCCTCGGCCTCCTCGAAGGCGAGCTGGGCATAGGGATCGGGGCCAGAGTTGGGCTCCATGCCGGTGGCCAGGACCACCAGGTCGCACGCCATCTCGGTATCCTCGTTGAGGATCTGGTCATGGAACTTGACGCTCAGGGTGCTGCCGGTAGCCACTTCGGAGGCGATGCCCTTGGAGAAGGTCACCATCGCCTGCTGGCCAGCACGGTAGAAATCCTCACCGCCGGCGCCGGGGGTGCGCAGGTTGTCGTAGAGGATGGTGGTGTCACAGTCGCCGTTCAGCTCCTTGAAGTACATCGCCTGCTTGATCGAGACCAGGTCGGTGACACCGGAGAAGTAGGGCAGGTGGCCCTCCTTATCGGAGCACTGGCCTGCGTTCTGGATGAAGCAGACGCTGCTGACTTCCTTGCCGTCGGAGGGGCGCTTGATCGGGCCGCCGTTGGCGGCAACCGCCAGTGCTTCCAGTTCCAGGCCGGTGACCACATCCTTGCTCTTGCCGTAGCCGAGCTCGGGCAGCTTGTTGGCATCAAAAGGCTTCCAGCCGGAGGCCTGGATGATGGCGCCGAAGGAGACGGTCTCGCTGGAGCCCGACTCAGTGGCGATATCGACCTCGAAGCGGCCGGGGGCGCCGTCAGTCTTGGCCACGCTGCTGTTGAGGTGCACGGTGATCATGTCGTTGCCTTCGATGGCAGCGACCAGGCCGGGTACCGGGTTCTCTTCCGGTGCATCGTAGGGTGCGCGAGACGGGATGATCTTGTAGTAACTGCCCACCGCGCCGCCCAGGGCGCCGCTCTTTTCGACGATGTGTACCGGATAACCGGCGGCTGCCGCCTCGATGGCTGCAGTCATGCCGGTGATACCACCGCCGACCACCAGCAGGTTCTTGTTCAGCTCTTGCTCGCCGGAGCTGGATGGGATGCCCATCGACTTTAGCTCGGCGCAGGCCATGCGGATGTAGTCGTCCGCCATCTCCTGGGTGGTTTCGCGATTCTCGTCGGTGTCGGGGCGGACCCAGATGACGCCTTCACGCAGGTTGGCGCGGGTGATGGCGATATCCGGAATGTTGAAGGCTTCTACCTTGGCGCGGCGGGAGCAGGCAGCGATCATGACATGGGTGACGCCGTCGTTGGCGATGTCGTCTTTGATCATCTGCACGCCTTCGGCGCCACACAGCAGTTCGTGCTGCTTGCAGGACTGCATCTTGCCGTCGCGGGTGGCTGTCTGCTCCAGGGTGGCGGCGTCCAGGCGTTCGCCCAGGCCGCAACCGGTGCAGACATAACCAGCAAATTTCTTTTCGTCAGCCACTGTTTAACCCTCCGTTCCGGCTACGCGATTAACCACCTGAACCGCACGCAGGGCGGCGCCGGTGGCGTGTTGTACCGCACGGTTGACGTCCAGTGCGTCGGACGAGCAACCGGCTGCGAAGATGCCGCCGTTGTTCGGATCGGGCTCAATGAAACCCTCTTCGTTCATCACGATCTCGACCGGGAAGCTGGCCTTGTCGACGCTCGGTTCCATGCCGACCGCGAGTATGACCAGGTCGTGCTCGTTGGCGTAGCGGTTGTAGCCTTCGGTATCCACGCCGTGCAGCACCGGGCTGTCGTTCTCGCCCTTGACGATAGAGGCCACCTTGGACTTGATGAACTTGACGTTATCCTTCGCCTTGACCGTTTCGTAGAAGTCCTCGAAGCGGTCGATGGCGCGGATGTCGATGTAGTAGATGGAGATATCGACATCGTCTGCCGGGTAGGTGGCCTGTTTCAGCGAGGCCATGCAGCAGATGCGCGAGCAGTGCAGCAGGTGGTTCTTGTCGCGGGAACCGGCGCACTGGATGAAGGCGACGTTCTTCACCTCTTTACCGTCGGAGGGACGGACGATCTTGCCGCCAGTGGGGCCGTTCGGATCGGCCAGGCGTTCGAACTCGACGTTGGTGATGACGTTGGCAAAGCGATCGTAGCCGTAGGGCTGGATCTTGTTGGCATCGTAGGGCTGCCATCCGGTGGCCCAGATCACGGCGCCGGCCTTCAGCTCGATGGTCTCTTCCTGCATCTCCAGATCGACCGCGCCGGCCTTGCAGGCGTCCGCCGCCTTCTGTGCGTCATCGGTGCCGATGATGGCGGGGTCGATGACGTAGCGCTGCGGGTGAGCCATGGTGTGGGGCAGGTAAGCGCCCTTGCGTTTGCCTAAGCCGTAGTTGTACTCGTCGTCGAACTCGGCCTCGACAGCGCGACCACAGTCGCCGCAGCCGGTGCACTTTTCGTTGATGTAGCGGGGGCTAATCTTAACGGTGGCGGTGTAGTCGCCAGCTTCGCCCTTAATGTCGGTCACCTCGGCCATCGTAATGATGTTGAGGTTGGGGTTCATCTTGGCCCGACGCTGGTTGATCTCCAGACCACAGGTCGGGAAACAGAGCTTGGGAAAGTATTTGTACAATTGGGTGACGCGGCCGCCGACATAGGGGCGCTTTTCAACCAGTACGACCTGTTTTCCGGTCTCGGCAGCTTCAATGGCGGCGGTCATGCCGCTGATGCCACCGCCGACCACCAGAATGGTCTCGTTGGTTGCGATTACTTCCGTCATGGATCTTCCTCCGTCGCGGAATGGCTTTTCAATGTGAAACAGTGAGCGAGCCAATAGTTGACTTGATCGCTAGGTTATTTCATGATTGACGGCGCGTTTCCACGCCCCCGGATTCTGGATCCGCTACGATACGCGTCTTCGCGCCTCCCTTCTATATGAATGCCCTCTATTCCCTATCGAATTTTCCAATGCTTTGATAGAAAGTGGTTATGCTTTATTAGTAGCTGCTAATAAAACAAGGTTCTCTACAGGGTTTTGTCACTGCCGGTTCCAGCCTGGCTGGATTCCCACGGCGCATTCATGGCTTATCGGCTTGCCTCCAGCCGGGGCTGAGGTTAGCGTGGGCCAGCCATAGAGATAAGGACAAAGAGTTGGACGCACGCACCCTGAAGCCGGAAGAGTACTTTGTTGAGAGCGAACCCTACTACGAGCCGGTGGGGGACGAGATCGAGATCTTCGAGGTGGCCTACCGCAATCAGTTGCCGATCCTGCTCAAGGGGCCGACTGGCTGTGGTAAGACCCGTTTCATGGAGCACATGGCATGGCATTTGAATCGCCCGCTGATCACCGTCTCCTGCCACGATGATCTAACCGCCTCCGACCTGGTGGGGCGATTTCTGGTCAAGGGTGGCGAGACGATATGGGTCGACGGCCCACTGGCGGCGGCGGTGCGTGCCGGCGCCATCTGCTACCTTGACGAGGTGGTGGAGGCGCGCAAGGACACCACCGTGGTGATCCACCCGCTGGCCGACGACCGGCGCGTCTTGCCGATGGAGAAGGTGGGCGAATTGCTCGAGGCGGGCAACGACTTCTGCCTGGCGATCTCCTTCAATCCCGGCTACCAGAGCGTACTGAAGGATCTCAAGCCGAGTACCCGCCAGCGCTTCATCGCTCTGGAGTTCAATTACCCTGATGCGGAGCTGGAGCAACGGATCATCTGCGCAGAGTCGGGGGTTGATGCGGATGTGGCCGGGCGGCTGGTGCGGTTCGCGCAGATGACCCGCAATCTCAAGGGCAGCGGCCTCGACGAAGGGGCCTCAACCCGCCTGTTGGTGCACACGGCCAAGCTGATCCACTCCGGGATCGAGCCAGTCAACGCCTGCCGCGCCGCTATCGCCCAGACCCTGACCGACGATGCCGACATGCTGACGGCGGTCAACGAGCTGAGCGCCTCACTCTTCTGATTAGATCATGGTGTCGCAACCTGAACTCTCACTGGAGCAGATCCAGGCTCTCCTGGATGAGCTTTTTGAGGTCGAGTTCACCTTTCGCAATACTACCGAGCCGACCGATGCCATCAAACGGTTAGTGCCGGCGGAGCAGCGCTTTGTGCTCGACTGGGTGGCGCGCATCAGCAGCACCAACATCGAGCTCGCCTACCAGTTCTGCCTGAAGGCCGCCGATGCGCTGCGGCTGATGGATGAGTCGATGATCGAGACCTGGGTGGTGCAGGCGATGGACAGCTACGACCGGGTTGGGCTGCAGCCGGCGCTGAAGGTGATCCGCGACATCGATATCTTTGTGCGCCAGGGGCGCGAGCGCGCCTCTGGCGCGCTGTTCGACGAGCAGGTGGGGGTGCTGTTGCCGTTCGTGCATGGTCTCTCCGGGCGCAAGCTGAAGTTGGAGCAGGCCGACTTCGCCCACACCGACAGCGAGACGATCTACCTGCCGGCGGTGATGGCGCACCTGCCCAACCCGCGTGACAACTTTCAGCTCTACAAGGCGACCGTGGCGCACCTCTGGGCGCAGACCCGCTTCGGTACCTTCCGGGTCGATATCGCGGCCGAGCTGGAGCGCTACGCTGCGCCGCGGCATGCGTTGCGCTGCTTTCATGCGCTGGAGTCGGTGCGCCTCGACGCCTGTGTGGCGCGGGAGCTGCCTGGACTCTATCGTGAGATGCGGCGGCTGCAGACCGAGCTGGGCGATACGGTGACGGATGATGCCTGGCAGAGGCTCAGCGCGCCGTTGCAGGCGGCGAGTGCAACGGTTGCCGACAGTCTCATCCTGCTGCCCCAGGCGTTGGTGTTGTCGCCGCCGTCATCGAGCTGTTTCTATGGCGAACTGGCGCCGGGGCAGGTGGCGGAGGTGATGCGGCGGCGCATCGAGCGGGAGAAGGCGCGCTTCCGGGTCGCCCTGAAGAAGATCGACGATGAACTCAACGAGGGGCGCCAAGAGCGTACTGAGGCGCCGTCGCCCCGCACCTTCCATCGGCTGTTCGACGAGGAGCGGGATCCGATGGTTCCGGAAGGATTCGAGATGGAGTTGGCGGTGGATGGTAACCGCATCCCGCTCACTGATGAGCTGAAGCAGACCATGACTTCGATCATCCAGGATCTGGGTGATATCCCAGATGAATACCTGATCCCCGCTGGCCCCGGCGAGTACGACCTCAGCGCCTTTGAAGAGCAGGGCCTCAATCCGGATGACGTCTGGAGCGGCGCCTATCATGAAGAGGGGGCGTTTCTCTATCCCGAGTGGGACTTCCGCCGTAAGCACTACAAGAAGGATTGGTGCGTGGTGCGCGAGCTGCAGATCCAGCCGCAGTACGATGGGTTTGCCACGCAAGTGTTGCAGAAGTATCGGCGGTTGCTGGCGAGCCTACGCCGTACCTTTGAGGCGATGCGCGATGAGGATCGTCTGTTGAAGCGCCAGGTCTATGGTGATGGGGTGGATATCGATGCCTTTGTCGAGGCCTGGGCCGATCTGCACATCGGCCTGGAGATGAGCGACCGGCTGTTTACCCGGATGCAGCGGGAGGAGCGCAGCATCGCGGTGGTGTTCATGGTCGACATGTCCGGTTCCACCGAGGGCTGGATCAACCAGATGGAGCGTGAGGCGCTGGTGTTATTGGCGGAGTCGCTACAGATGGTGGGTGACCGCTACGCCATCTACGGCTTCACCGGGCAGGGGCGCAAGCGCTGTGAGTTGTTCCAGATCAAGGCGTTCGATGAGGCCTACGATGCCGAAGTGCAGGCGCGCATTAGCGGCATCACAGCCGGCGATTACACTCGCATGGGGGCCGCGATCCGCCATCTCACCGCCAAACTGAAGTCGGTGGAGGCGCGCACCAAGCTGCTGGTGACTCTATCGGATGGCAAGCCGGAGGACTATCCCGATCACTATCGTGGTGAATATGGGGTGGAGGATACCCGCCAGGCACTCTACGAGGCGCGTCAGGATGGGGTGCACGCCTACTGCATCACCATTGATGAAGAGGGCCAGGACTACCTGCCGCATATGTATGGTGCGGCCAATTATGCGCTGATCAGTGATGTCGAGACGCTGCCGCGCAAGGTCTCTGAGATCTATAAAAAACTCACCAGCTGAGCTCTCCTGTGGTTCTTAAAATCCATAATTGGCGGTGCTGCTGGGGATATCGGTTTATCGGCAGTTTCTGTGATGCTGAAGCTGCTTGCTTTCGCTTGGGGTGCTTGGCAACCTGACGATCTTGGCCGCGCCGACGGCCAGTTGCAGCAGTCCCCACTGGAGGAATCATGAAAGCAAAGATCATTGCGCTGTGCATACTCGCCGGGTTTGGCGTATCTCAGGCAGAAGCGGCCCCCGGCTACAGCTATGCTCCCGGACCTCGCTACCAGCAACTACAGTCGCCAGGCCCTGACCAGGTGCTGAAGCAGGGCATCGAGCAGCTGATCAGCTTTATGCGCAGCCAGCAGGGGCGATCGCCGCAAGCGCTTGCGGCCTTTCTCGAACAGAACATCGCCCCTTCCTTCGACTTCGCTTACATGGCGCGCTGGGCGGCCGGGCCGGCCTATCGGACGATGAACGAGACACAGCGTGAGCTGATGGCGCGGAAGATAAAGCGCCTGCTGCTGGGTACCCTGGCGAAGCGCCTCTCGGTCTATGACGACCAGGGTATGCGCCTGTTCCATTCACGACGAATCAGTCGCAACGAGGCCAAAGTGACGGTGGGCATCATGGGCAGTGCCGGCTACCCGGCCAAGCTGATTTTTCGTCTCTATCGCGGTGAGGCGGGCTGGAAGGTGTTCGACATCGCCGCCAATGGCAACAGCGCACTGGCCTACTATCGGCGACACTTTGCCCGCAAATTGGCTGGCAGAGGGCGTTGAGGCGGATCGGCCATTCACGAACTTTTGGCTGGTCGCGGCCTCAAAACAGCCAGGCTGTATATCTATTGTGAGCCGCACTGCCCATGTCCCCAGCGAATAATGGCACCCCAGAAACGCCACAGACGACAGGTATAGGGCGAGGCATGACTCTTGCCGCCTGGGTGTTGCTGCTGGGGCTGTTCTCGCTGCTCTTCTCCGGTCTGCTCGAGCGTCAGCACAACCCCAACCACGAATTGCTGGCGGTTGAGGGAGAGCAGGGCGGGGCTGAGGTGGTGCTGCAGCGCAACAGTCGCGGTCACTATCTGGCACCGGGACGGATCAACGGCGTGCCAGTGCTGTTTCTGCTCGACACTGGGGCGACCAATGTGGCCCTCTCCGAGCGGCTGGCTGAGCGCATTGGTTTGCCGCGCGGCGCCTCGTCATTGAGTGTCACCGCCAATGGCACCGTAAGGAGCTGGCTGACACGCCTCAATCGGGTGGAGCTGGGGTCGCTCAGTATGTCCGGTGTTGAGGCGTCGGTCCTGCCTGGTATGGCGGGCGATGAGGTGCTGCTCGGGATGAGCTTTCTAAAGCATTTGGAGTTACAGCAGCAGGGCGATAAGCTGATCCTGCGTCCTCCCGGCTAAGCTCGGCGGGCGGTCGTGCAGCAGTTGTCAGTCGACGCGGTCTTTGAGTGCCTTGAGGGCGCTGACCTTGACCACGGTGCAAGCGGGTTTGGCGGCAATCTTGATCGCTTCACCGGTGGCGGGATTTCGCCCCATGCGTGCCTTGGTGCGGGGCTTGCGTACACGGCGGATCTTGACGCCGGTATCGGGAATGGTGAATTCGCCTGATCCTCGACGCTGTATATGCCGGGTAATCAGTGAACTTAGCGAACCGAATACCGCCGCCACCTGTTTGCGGGTGAGGTCGGTATCCTCGGCGATCATCGCGATGATTTGGGTCTTGGTCTGTTTCGCGGTGATCGACTTCTGGCGTGGTGCTGCAACGACCTTCTTTTTTGCGGCCCGTTTTTTGATGCTCTTTTTTGCGCTCTTCTTGGCGGTTTCCTTCTTTACAGCCATCTGCGACTCCAAAATAGTGGTGGTGAGCGGGGCAGGCGTGTTGATGATCGCCTGGCGTTATGGCGAGTGGTGGCGGGGGAGGGTCCCCATCTTCGCCTGAATATAGCTGAATGTTATATGTGGTGCAGGAATTGGGTGGAGAAAAAGGGCAATTGGTCGGTAACTTGTTGCGAAAGTTGGCGAATGGGGTGAGGCAAGGTTCAGGCCGAGAGCCACACACCGCCACGACGTTCATCGCCGGCACCGCTGACCTCGCCGCTGCTGCTGAGTGCAACGCTGTGCGTGCCACCAAAAAACAGGCTCTTCTGCTTCCACAGTTCCTGTTGCGGGAACTCCTCCTCGAGCGCGCTTATCGTTTCGGCTGGCAGGCCGGGTTCGATGCTCAGTAGATCCCCCTCGAGGTGGATGCGGGGAGCCGCCACCGCCTCCGCGAGGGGCATCTCGAAATCGATCAGGTTGCTGATGACCTGTAGGATCGCGCTGCGGATGCGGTTTGAGCCGCCGGAGCCAGTGACAATGCGACGGCCATCTGCCAGCATCAGCAGGGTGGGGGCCATCATTGAAGCGATACGCTGGTCCTTGGGCCACTGGTTGAAGCCGAGTGGGTTGAGATCCTCTTCACCTAGCATATTGTTCAACATGACGCCGGTGTTGGGGATGATGTAGCCGCAGCCCTCTCCGTTGGAGAGAGTGAGGCTGGCGAGGTTTCCGTCCCGGTCAGCGATACTGACCTGGGTGGTGCCGCGGCTGGAGATGCCGCCCTCGGCCACTCGACTCTGAAACGCCTGTAGCAGGCTGGCGGCGTGTGACAGGTCATTGCCGGCTTCAGGATGCTGACGCATCAGCTGGGTCTGCCGCATGCTACGTGCCAGAAAGCGGAGCGGCTCAGCAGAGGCCGCAGAAAAACGCCCCAGTGTGCAGGGTTCAAGCAGCTGCAGGCTGAAATGGATCAGGCTTCCGCCCAGCGAGGGGAGCGGATTGGTCAGGATCTGCGCGCCCTGGTAGTGACAGCGCAGTGGTGAGCGTCGTATCACCTCGAACTGCTCGAGGTCCTCAGCCAGGAGGTGTCCGCCGTTCTCCCGGCAGGCGCGCACCAGCAGCTGTGCCGGTTCACCGCGGTAGAAAAGCGCCTCACCCTCGCGTTGCAGCGCCTCCAGCAGATCGGCCAGCTGCGGGTTGTGGTGTAGTGTACCCACTTCAGGCAGAGTACCCGCCTCCTCGCTGGCGTGCCAGAGTCGCGAAGCAGTATCGGTGGAGCGAAGGATTGGGGCAACAATCTGTGCGATAAGATGTTGAAACGGATTGAGTGGGACGCCGCTGCGGGCCAGCTCGATTGCCGGCTCAAAGAGTCGCTGCAGTGGTAGGCTGGCCAGCTCCCGATGGATCGCAAACACCCCCCCGACAAAACCGGGGGTGGCGATCGAGCCCATGCCGATATGAAAGCTTTGGTTGGCATCGCCAAAATCCGCAACGATCGGATAGAGATCGATCTCTGATGCGTCTCGTTTGCGGTGCGGGGTCTGGGCAAAAAAATCGTAGACGAGCGGGTCAGCGTCGACAGGATGTGCGGTGAGGAATCCGCCGCCGCCGGGCGATGCTAGAATGGGTTCGGCGACGCAGGCTGTCAGCATTGCTGAAATCGCTGCATCAAAGGCGTTGCCACCCTCCTGGAGGATGAGCCGAGCGGCCTCGGCCGTGGTGGAGTGGCCTGCAGCGACAGCTCCCATTTGTGTGCATCTATTCACTATTGCGGCATTTTTGGGATCTATTGCCCCTTGAAACGTGGTGCTGTGCAAAAATCGGCAGCCCCAGGAAGGGTAATATGCACAGCAAATCATAGACGCTGGGGGTGGACAAGAAACTTTGGATGGATTCAGTTTTTTTCTGATATGCCGCTAGATTGAGAGATATAGAGAGGGTCTATTCTGATAGATCTACAGTTTCCCAGAGGCGAGCTGAATGCCGGTTCCTGACAGTCAAAACGATGATGCTCTACTGAAAAACCTGGTGCCTCTCAATACCCTTTCGGACGAACAGCTCGGTGAGCTGTTGAGCCGGATTGTGGTGGAGAAGGCGGTCAAGGGCGAATATTTATTCCGTGAGGGCGATACTGACCACCAAAACGTCTATCTGCTCTCCGGTACAGTCGCGCTGCTATCAGGCAAGCGTGAGGTCGATACGGTGGCCAGCGGCACCCAGACAGCGCGTTTTGCGCTCGCCCACCAGTTGCCGCGCAAGAACTCGGTGCGTGCCAAAAGCACAGTGAGCTTCGTCCGCATCGACAGCCGCATGCTCAGCGAGCTGTTGGCGAAGAGCCATAACGCTACCTACGAGGTAGCGGATGTTGAGGAGCGCCACACTAGCGACTGGATGACGCTGCTGCTGCAGTCTCCGGTGTTTCAGCAGATCCCGCCTGCCAACCTGCAGAGCGTGATGATGCGCATGGAACCGGTCAATGTTGCTGCGGGTCAGGTGATCATTCGCCAGGGAGATGAGGGGGACTACTTCTATTTGATTAGCCAGGGTGTCTGCAGTGTCACGCGCCGGAATGAAGCGGGAGGCCCTGAGGTCGAGCTGGCGCGTCTCAAGGATGGTGCAAGTTTTGGCGAAGAGGCGCTGATTTCAGACAGCCCTCGCGGTAGCAGTGTCGCCATGGTCACCGATGGCGTGTTGATGCGGCTCAGCAAGGAGGATTTTGTTGACCTGGTCAAACGGCCGCTAACGAAGAGTGTAAAGTACAAGCAGGCGCAGGCCTATATCGACGAAGGGGCGCTCTGGCTCGATCTGCGTACCCCGGAGGTCTATGAGGAGAAGCATCTTCCGGGAGCGATCAACCTGCCCTATTTTTCATTGCGTTTTCAGGCCTCATCCCTCGCCAGCGATCGGATTTATATCACCTGCTCCGATCAACCGGGTCAGGCGGCGAGCGCAACCTATCTTCTGATGGAGCGCGGTTTTGAAGTCTATGCCCTCAGCCAGCAATGGGACGAGGTGGCAGAGCTTGCAGGCCTGACAGCAAAATCTGCGCTTGAAGAAGAGGGCGGCAATGTCATCGATTTCAATCGGGAAGAGCGCATCCAAGAGGTTTCCGGCGACAGTGAAAGCGTGGATGCGGAATCCGAGGTGGCCTCGATTGCAGCGCTCAGTCAGCGGGCGGACGATCTCGAAATAGAGCTGGAGGATCTGAGGAACGAATACACGGAGATGGAGAGCCGCCGCGCCACGGAAATAAAGCTTCTCCGGCAGACTGTGGCGGCTGCGCGTCATCGGCTGGCTGCAGAGGAGAAAAAGGCGGCAGCCATGCGTGACGGGTTGCTTGTGGAGGTCAACGAGATCAAGCAGCAGTTGGCGCAGGCGCATAAAGAGTTGCAGGAGAAGCGCGAAGGGGAGGGATGGGAGCTCGCGCTGAAAAGACACACTGAGGCGCTGCATCAGAAGATTGCCGCAATCTATGACGATTTGCGGCTGACCGAACAGTCGAGAGATGAGGCCCTCGAAGAGCTCGATCGCCTGCGCAAGGAGCGTGCAGAGAGTGGACAGTCGCGGTCGGGGTTCGAGAAACAGTTTCAGGCTCTGCAGCAGCAGTTGGCGGCTGCAGAGCAGAAGGCTGAAGAGCAGACTCTGGCGTTGGCTGAGGCAGAACGGCAGAACAAGTCGCTTGAAGCAGAACGGAAGCAGCTAGAGGATGCGCGTGAGCGTCTTGCCAGAAAAAATGCCGAAAAGGAACGTGAGCTGGAGGCGGTGCGGCAGGCCAACGACGAGCAGGAGGATGCGCGCCAGGTAACGCTTGGAGCGCTGCAGAATCAGCTTGAAATCGTCAAGGGAGAGGCCGCCAGACAGGCTGAAAAGGCGGCCCACGAACGGACCGAGCTTGAAGCTGAGCTGGAGCGGAGTTGTGAAACGCTCAAGGCGCGTGAAGATGAGATTGCCCGCCTGCAGGTGAAGGCGGGCAAGGTTGGTGAAGAGCGCGCTGCACTGGATCGCCAGTTCCGGGATGAGGCGGAGGCGCGCCAGACACTGCAACAGAAATATGCTGAACTGGAGTCGCAGTTTACTCGTGAGCGGCAGAAGAGTGCAGAGTTGGCAACTGCTTTGCGCGAGTTTGACGATGCTAAGAGAGCGCTTGAAGATGAGCTGAAAACCGCCGCGACCCAGAGGCGCGAGGCAGAGGCCGAGCATAAGGCAGCGATTAGTTCGTTGCGTGAAGAGCTGAATGAGTCGAAGCGCATCGCCACCAATCAACAGACCGAGCTGTTCAATATCGGGCGGGAGTTGCAGGCGCAGCGACGTGAGCGGGATGAGCTCTCCAGTCAGATCAAACAGCAGGACGTGATGCTGAATGCCTCTGAAGAGCAACTTGAGGAGCTACAAAGAGAGACCGATAGACTGCAAGCCGCCAAGCAGGAACTTGAGGTGCAGTTAAGATCCCAGCAGCTGGAGATGGCTGCCGCCGAACAGACTTGGCGGCAGAGCTTGGAGGAGGCTGAAGCCGAGCAGGAGCGTCTGTCGCGTCAGGCCAGTGAAAAAGCACAAGACGCGCTACGGGAACGGTCTGCTGCAGAGAAATTTGAAGCAAAGAGTATTCAGCTACAAACTGCACTGGAGCAGATGGAGGATGAAAAAGCGGTTGCGCAGCAGCAACTGCAGGCAGCTGAACAAAGGGCTGAAACGCTTCAGGAAGCAGTTGCTGAGAGCGAACAGCAACTGCAACAGCTGCAGCAAGAGATCGCCGAGACTCGAGATGCCGGGCAACAGTGTCTCCAGCGTGATGAGGCATTGATTGCAGAGTTGCGGGAATCGCTGGCGCAGGCTGAGGCAAAGATCCGTGATCTGTCGGAAGCGATCGCTGAGGCCAACGCCCAGGTTCGTCAACATGAGGCGTCACAGTCGGCGCTAGAGGAGAGAGCAGAGCAGGATAAAACCAAGCTTGCTTCGCTCCAGAGTGGACTAGAAGATGCAGCCGCCAGGGCTGACAAGGCGGAGATGGAGTTGCGACGTCTGATGGATAATGAAAAGCAGGCAGAAGGTGAGTTTGAGGCACGGCTTTCAGAGCTGCAGGAGGCCTTGGAGGCAGCGCAGACCGAGAAAGCCCGCGCCCGGGAGCAAGTGGAGCAGGCCGAGTTGCGCCTGCGTGAGGTGGATGAACGGAATTTGGAACTCGAATCTGAGTTGGACCGGGAAAAACAGCACGTATCCGAGCTGAGCCAAAGCCTGTATCAGGTCGAGGCACAGAAGTCGGGTGCCGATGTCTCCCTGCAGGATGCGAAGCGTGAGCAGCAGGAACACGCTGAGCAGTACCAGGCGCGTTTGGCTGATCTTGAGCAGGACCTGAGGCAGTTGCAAGGTCAGCTGGCTAGCACGCAACGTGAGCTTGACGCAGAGCGGGAACAGCACACTCAGGATATGGCGGCGAGCCAGCTGAGGATTGAGGAGCTCGAGTCAACCTTGCTGGAGGTGGAATCCCAGAGTCGGATTGACGGTGAAACCGATAGTTCAGGTGATCAGGGGCAACTTGAGGTCTTGTTGGAAGCACGGAGTGAGATCGAAGATCTGAACCGCACTATCGACGGTCTGCGTGAAGTCCAATTGGAGATGGAGAGTCAGCTGGATGGAGACAATGAAGAGGAGGTGCATGCGCTGCGTACCTCGCTGGAGAAAGAGGAAGCGCGTCGCAGAGCGGCGGAGGAAAAGGCTCAAAAGGCCGATTTTCTGTTGCGCGAACGGCAGGTGCAGGAGGCCGCAGTGGAGATGTTGGAAGAGGACCTCGACGCTATCTCCAAAGAGCGCGATCGGCTTAAGCAGGAGCATGACGGCATTAGCTCCCAGCTGGAAGAGCTGCGCGACCATCTCGGCGATCTGATGGATGAGAATGACAAGCTGCACGACCAGATCAATGTCTATCGTGAGCAGGTGGGTGACTCCATGTTGGCTGAAGAGGTGCTGGATCAGCTGGCAGAAGCCCGCAAAAAGGTTGAAAAACACCGAGTAGAAAGGGACGAGGCGTACAAGAAAGCGCAACGTTATAAAAGCCAGGTCGAGGAGCTTCGTTCGGTGATGGAGACCTATGTCTCACAGATTGAAAGTGTGCAGGCAATGGGTGAGGGCGATGCGATGGATGCGTTGCGCAGTGAGCTTATCATGGTGAGGGAGCGGGCGACTGAAGATCTGGAGACCATGCGCCGCAAGCTCGATGAGGTTGCGACGAGCGGTGGACGTGACGTCAATGATGTAGCTGCGCTGCAGGGGGCCTTGCAGGATGTTGATTCGCTGCAGAAGGCACTGCGTGAGCGTGAACAGTCGCTGCGTATCTCCCAGCGGCAGTGTCGCAAACTGGAGGATGCGGTTGAGGATCGGGACAAAGAGGTGGATCGTCTCAAGCATCGTTGCGAGTTACTGCAAAAGCACAGCGGTATAGAGAGCATCGAGATGGATTCTATTGATGTCAGCACTGATGCATTCTCTCAGGCACCCAGCACTATCGAAGTGGATATGGCAGAACAGTTCGGTGGTGGCAAGGATGACTCGATGGAGAAGAGTGAATCGAGTCGCCGAAAAATCTCATTTGGGCGTCTGTTCGGTAAAAAATCAGACTGAATGATTCGTTCAGAGGCTTCTTAGCCAGTCAGATCGGGCAGGGCGATACGTTAGTCAAAAGAGGAACGCTGCGTGCGGGTGCTTGGGGTGGGGGTGGCAACCCTCGATATCATCAACACGGTCGACCACTACCCAAATGAGGACGACGAGATGCGGGCCTTGTCGCAGCGCATTGCCCGTGGCGGTAATGCTGCCAATACGCTGGTGGTGTTGAGTCAGCTTGGCCACCGTTGCGACTGGGCTGGCAGCATCGCCGACGAGCCGGATAGTCGCCACATCCTGGAGGATCTGGCGCGCTACGCTGTCGGCTGTTCTCACATCACCCGGCAGAGCGGCGGCAAGGTGCCGACCTCCTATGTCACGCTCTCTGCTGTAACTGGCAGCCGCACAATCGTGCATCACCGGGATCTCGAGGAGTTTTCCGCCGCAGACTTTGCCGGGATCGATCTGGATGGCTACAACTGGGTCCACTTCGAGGGGCGTAACTGTGCCGAAGTGGAGCAGATGATGAAACGACTCAAGCGGTCGAATCCGGCTCTTCCCTGCTCGCTGGAGATCGAGAAGCCGCGTGAGGGCATGGATCGACTGCTGGGTTTGCCTGATCTTCTGATATTCTCGCGTGCCTTTGCCAGGGTCAGCGGTTATACCGGGGCAGAAGCGTTGTTTGCCGAGATGCGCCCGCTCAATGCTAAGGCCACTTTCTTCTGTGCCTGGGGTAGTGGCGGTGGCTACACGCAGCTAGCGGCGGGCAAGATACTGCACTCGCCGGCTCATCACCCGCCTCGGGTAGTGGATACCCTGGGTGCAGGAGATGTTTTCAATGCTGCGGTCATTGATGGTCAGATGCGGGGGCTGTCGGCTGAATCTGTGTTGCAGCGGGCGCTGCGCTTAGCGGGAGAGAAGTGTGGGCGGGTCGGATTCGATGGCCTGCGCGGGGTGCTCGATAGCCATGGCTGAGCCACGCAAGCTCTGCCCCCTCGATATGCTACAGGATCCAGGAAGTCGGGGCTTTTCCGTCGATCGGGATGGCCGGCCGGTCGAGCTGTTTCTGGTGCGGCGTGGTGCGTCCGTATTCGCCTATCTCAATCGTTGTCCCCACACCGGCGTCAATCTGGAATGGCTTCCCGATCAGTTTCTCGATCTGAGTGGCGGTTTTGTCCAGTGTGCGACTCATGGAGCCCTGTTCCGTTTGGAGGATGGTTACTGTGTGCGTGGACCCTGCGGAGGCGCGTCACTGCAGCCGCTACAGGCGTGGGTTGAGGCGGATGAGGTTTGGGTGGCGCTGGATTGATGTCAGCGCTTACCGGATGTTCAGCTGGCCAGGAATGAAAAAACCGGGCACTTGGCCCGGTCGTGGAGGGTGAAGGGAAGCGCGCCGCCTCAGCTCATTTCGTCAAGGAAAGCGTTTAGGTCCGCTAAGACCAGCTCAGGTGGGATGCGCTTCTCTTCGTGTTGTTCGGAGATGACCTCCTGAAGCCCCAGTTGGGCCAGCTCTGTAGAAGGCGCGATGAGTTCATTCGCGGTCGTGCGGTGTTCGCTGCATTCATCTTTGGCTGAATACCTTTCGACCACCTGGCCGGTGGACATATCGAATACAGTCTTCATCTTGCACCTCCTGAAGGGGTCTGGATTCTGCCTTCACCTAAATTAGCGGCGTTTGGTGCCAGTTCTTTAGTTCTGTTAACCAATACCATGAGTGATGGTCCTGCTGGGGTGAGTGACTTCACAAAACAATGCATAGACCCTTCATATCACAGCGGCTAGTCCTGTTCATCCAGATGATCCAAGGGGTTTATATGATTGTTACCCGCCGGCTTGTCCAGGTCGACGCCATAATCGTCGCGGCTGAGATCGTATGAGCCGGACCAGTCTTCGGGTGGTGCAATCTGCTTGGCGTCCAGGGCTTCCCAGGCTTCCAGGTCGTACTCTTCGACCGTGCCATCGTAAAACTGGACCTCGATCAGCCCCTCTTCCGGGTCGAATGCAACCACCTCGAGGTTTTCCATTTCGTTGGTTCTGAACCAGTCGCCAATTTTGATCATGGTGGTGTTCATTGCAGCTCTCCGGTCACCATGGGTTGTGATTTGATTATGACACCTGGAAATCGCCCGGCCATTGTCGAAGATCAGTTATTCCTGCTGCTTTGATTACTCATATTCCCTGATCACTAGGGTGCCGGCGAGTTTGTCGTGCCACCCTTGCTTGCGCTTGTCCCAAATGATCCAGAGAAACCCCAGCCCAAGCCCGAGTATAGAGAGATAGTAGCCCAAATAGCGGCCGATGAGCTGCCCGGTGGAGGGTTTGCCGAAGCTTTTGGCATCGACGACGCGGGCGTTGAACAGCATTTTACCGGGGGTGGCGGAGCGGAAGTGCCAGAATACCAGGACTGCAATGGCTGGAAAGAGATAGTTGAGCAGTAGCTCCCCGGAGCCATAGATGGGCTGGGTGGATTGGAAGTACTCAACCCCATAGAGTTGGATCAGGATCGGTGCGGTTACTAGCGTGATCAGAATCGAGTCGATGATCGATGCCGCGGTGCGTTTCCAGAAGCCGATATATTCGATCACCAGAGATTCGGATGTCGTGGAGGGCGTTTCGTGTTGCATTGATGTTTCTCGTCAGGGGCTGGGGTTGGGCTGTCTGGTATGGATCGCCTCGATGCCGGCTTCCAGCTCGGGGCTGAGCTTCAGCTGCAGACTCGCCAGATCGATTTCGAGTTGCTGCAGGGTGGTAGCGCCAATGATGTTGGAGGTGACAAAGGGGCGGGAGGTGACCCAGGCCAGCGCCATCTGTGCTGGATCGACAGCGTGTTCCCTGGCCAGCGCCACATAGGCCTGGGTGGCGTGTTCCGCCTCGGGGTTAGAGTAGCGGGTGAAGCGCTCAAACAGGGTGATGCGTGCACCAGTTGGGCGGACGCCATCGAGATATTTGCCGGAAAGCACGCCAAATGCGAGTGGAGAGTAGGCGAGCAGACTGCAGGCCTCGCGCTGGGCGATCTCTGCCAGCCCCACCTCGAAGCTGCGGTTGAGCAGATTGTAGGGGTTCTGAATGCTCGCCGCCCGGGGTAGGTCGTTTGCCTCTGCCAGTTGCAGATAGCGCATCAGGCCCCAAGGGGTCTCGTTGGAGACGCCGATATGGCGGATCTTGCCCGCCTGGACCAGCTTATCGAGCACGCCGAGTGTCTCTTCGATGGGGATGCTGTGGTCGTCTGGTTGGTGTTGATAGCCGAGTTGACCAAAATAGTTAGTGCTGCGCTCAGGCCAGTGAAGCTGATAAATGTCAATGTAATCAGTCTGTAGACGGCGCAAACTGGCGTCGAGCGCGGCTTCGATATGGTGCTGGTTGAGACGTGGCGCGCCATTACGCAGGTAGGGGAGCCAGTCTGCTGGGCCGGTGACCTTGCTGGCGAGGATCACCCGGTCGCGCTGTCCTCGCTTAGCAAGCCAGTTGCCGATGTAGCTCTCAGTTCGCCCCTGAGTCTCGGGGCGGGGCGGAACTGGGTACATCTCGGCGGTATCGATCAGGTTGATGCCAGCCGTGAGCGCGCGATCGAGCTGTGCGTGGGCTTCAGCTTCACTGTTCTGCTCGCCAAAGGTCATGGTGCCGAGGCAGAGCGCGCTGACGTGAATCCCAGTGCGTCCCAGTTGTCTGTATTCCATAAAGGTGCTCCTGCTGCGGACGGCAGCAGATTATAGGTGAAGCTGTCGCTGCTGGCTGTATTTCTGGTCTAAAGTCAGAGGTCTTGGCAGCTATGATGGCAGGTTGTCGCCACGGGGGGTGATATGGAGCTTGATGGGGCGCTGTTTCCTGCAGAGATGTTGTGGTGGTTGGGGGCGTTCTATGGCATGGCGTTGCTTGCCGCGCTGCGCATGGCCCCCTGGCGGCGCTTGTTCGCGCCATCGCAACTGCATGTGTTTCTCGGTGCCATCGTGGCGCTGATTGCGCTCTGGCATATGCGCGGTCAGGTTCTGCCGGGGGTGACCTTTCATCTGCTGGGCGTTACCACTGTCACCCTGATGTTTGGCTGGTCGTTCGCCCTGCTCGTGGCAAGCGTCGTGCTGCTGGTCGTCAGCTGGAATGTTGGCTATGGCTGGCAGGGTCTCCTTCTGAGCGGTTTCACAACCGGCCTGCTGCCGATCACCCTGACCCAGGTGCTGCTGGTGCTGGTGCGCTCCTGGCTACCCAAAAACTTCTTTATTTACGTGCTTGGTAGCGGTTTTTTGACTGCCTGGCTGGTGGCCTATATCAGCGGTTATCTGGCGGTCTGGTTGCTGGTGACGGCTGGCGTCTATACCTATGCCAAACTGCAGGTGACCATCATGCCTTTCTTCCCACTGATGTTTTTTCCGGAGGCCCTGGTGAATGGTTGGATCGTGACCATCTTGGTCTCTTTCTGTCCCGCCTGGGTCTACTCCTTCAGCGATGAGCAGTATCTGAAAGGCAAGTGATCTTCAGCTACGAGATAGGCGTTTGTCAATTTTAGCCCTAGAATGGCTGCAGTTCTGGTTCAATCCCTGTGATGTGAGGATGCGCAATTGAGTTGGTGGGGTAAGTTGGTCGGCGGGGCCTTTGGATTCATGTTGGGCGGACCGCTGGGGGCGGTGCTGGGGGCCGCTCTGGGACACAAGTTCGACAAAGGTCTGGAGGGGTTGCCGGAGGATGCTGGCGGGTGGGGGGCGGGCGACCAGGAGCGCACCCAGATGGCCTTCTTTACCACCACCTTCTCGGTGATGGGGCGGTTGGCCAAGGCGGATGGACGTGTCTCACCCGATGAGATCCGGTTAGCAGAGGCGATCATGGATCAGATGTCGCTCTCGCCGGAGATGCGCAAGACGGCGGTGCGTCTCTTCAACGAAGGCAAGTCAACCGGCTTTCCCCTGGACGAGGTGCTGGAGCAGTTTCGCGTTGAGTGCCACCGGCGTCAGACCCTGATCCAGATGTTCGTCGAGATCCAGCTGCAGGCCGCCTACGCAGACGGTCAGATGGACCCGGCTGAAGAGACGCTGCTGCTGCACATCTGTGAGCGCCTCAGTATCCCTGAGTTCACCTTTCGCCGCTTGGAGCAGATGGTGCGGGCGGAGCGCCACTATGCTGGAGCGGGGCAGGCGCCGCGTGCAGCGGGGGTCTCGCTGGAGGATGCTTATGCGATCCTTGGGGTTGCGCAGACAGTTTCGGATAAGGAGGTGAAGCGGGCCTACCGCCGTCTGATGAGCCAGCATCACCCAGACAAACTGGTGGCCAAAGGCCTGCCGGAGGAGATGATGAAGATGGCGGCACAGAAGACCGATGAGATCCGCAAGGCCTATGAGCAGGTCAAGGCGTCGCGAGGGATGCGCTAGGGTCGAAATGTGAGCAAAACTTGAGCCAGCGCTGCCGGATGCCTATGCTTAAGACTCTGTGCCTAGGGACAAAAGAAGCCCAGTGCACATCTGGCTTGCCGCAAATCCAATAAAAACGTGCTGGGGGAAAGCATGACCGATAGTCTTGATCCGATTCTGCTCAACTTCGTCTATGCCATTTTTGGTGGCGCCCTGACGATCTTTTTCATGTGGTTTGGTTGCAAGGTCTTCAGCCACATCGTCAACTTCAGCATTCCGGACGAGTTGCAAAAGGGCAACATTGCGGTCGGCATCATGATCATGGGTATCTTTGTCGGCATTGGTACTGCACTGGGTTTGGTGATAGGGCTTGGGTTGAATTGACCATGTCCGCACGAACCCTCAGGTTGTTCGTGCTGTTGGTGATCATCCCCGGGCTGGCGCTGGCCGGGGTGGCGAAGCATGTCAGCCATGAGCACTGGACCAAACAGTACGACCGCTATTTCCGCAAATATACCAAGCACTACTTCGGCCCCCATGTGGACTGGCGCTGGTTCAAGGCGCAGGGAATTGCCGAGTCCGGCCTCAAAGCGGATGCGCTGAGTCGGGTCGGTGCCAAGGGGATCATGCAGATCCTGCCCAGCACCTACGAGGAGATCAAGAAGAAGAACCCCCACTTCACCCAGATCGACGAGCCGCGCTGGAATATCGCGGCGGGCATCTTCTACGATCGCATGCTCTATCGCCGCTGGAAGAAGGGGGCGCTGCCCACCGAGCAGCGGCTGCCGTTTGCCCTAGCCAGCTACAACGCAGGCTATGGCAAGGTCTCAAAGGCCTTCAAGCGAGCGAAGTCGAGGCATGGCGATATCAAACAGTGGGAGCAGGTGGCGCCTTTTACGCCGCGGGAGACACGTCACTATGTCAGTCGTATCAAAGATCTGATGGAGCCGGAGGAATAGCTTATTTTAGTTGCCGCTCCTCACCGGCAGCATGCCTGCGGATCCAGGCGCGGGTGCGGTTGATCAGCGTCTGCTCGAGGTTGCTGAAGAAGTGGTCGGCACCCTCGATGCGGTCTTGCCGATAGGTCTGTAACTCTGCTCGCTTGGCGACAATGCGTCGTAGCCTGGCAGTGTCGGTGACACTGGCTAGATCGCGACTGCCGTAGAGATCGAGCATCGGCAGCTTGAGCTTACGCAGCGTCTCGTATACCGGATTCTCCTCCTGTTCCTGCGGTGTCGGCAGGCCGATTGCGACAAATGCACGGATCGCCTCGGGTGGGGCGCCGTCGGCGAGAAACTCCAGCCCCATGCGTGCCCCGAGACTGTGGCCAATCAGCACCAGATTGTGGTTATTCTGTTCCCTGAAGAACTTCGCGGCACTGCGGATGCGTGGGAACGCCTCGGGGATCAGCCGCAGCCACTCCGCCTGCGTTGCGCCAGGGGCGGCCACCGGCAGTTGGATCGAAAGGGTCTCCCAGCCGTGTTTAGGCAGCGCCGTGCGCAGCGGATGGATTACCTGATCCCAGTCAGGGTTGGCGCCCATACTATGCAGCAGGATCACGCCGCCCTGCACCTGTTTGGCGGGACTCAGGGTGTGGATGGCGAGAAAACGCCTACCCTCCGCCTTCAGCCAGATCGGCTGGCCCTCCAGAATGGCATCGAAGATCTGCTCGGCAATGCGCCCCTCCCGGGTCAGATCGGCGGCGCTGAGTAGGCCGGGCAGCAGACAGAATAGTAGGCTGATGGCGTATCGGTTGATGCTTCTGTACGGCTCCATGGTAGAGGAATTTAGACCAGAATCACGCCGTCGTCATGCCGTTGCGGCGTCTGCTGCATGCCGACCGGTGGGGAGGCTGAAAATTCTCCTGCTTTGGGGTAAAGTGCCCCGTCAACTTATATCGAGGGTTGGGGCCGCCGGTTTCCAACCAGCTTCCAGGGTCGTCATGGCGCTGGTGAATCAAATTTGAAAGGGGAGTAAAGCATGGCCCGTCAAGCTGATCAGATCGCACCGTCCATCCTTTCGGCGGACTTCGCCAAGCTGGGTGAGGAGGTGGATAACGTCCTCGCCTCCGGCGCCGAGATCGTCCACTTCGACGTGATGGACAACCATTACGTGCCCAACCTGACCATCGGTCCGCTGGTCTGCGAGGCGCTGCGCAAGCACGGCGTCACCGCCGATATCGACGTGCACATGATGGTCAAGCCGGTGGATCGCATCATCCCCGATTTCGCCAAGGCCGGCGCCACCTACATCACCTTCCATCCGGAGGCCTCTGAGCACATCGACCGCTCCCTGCAGCTGATCCGCAACGAAGGCTGCAAGTCTGGCCTGGTCTTCAACCCCGCCACCCCGCTGTCGCACCTGGATTATGTACTCGACAAGGTCGACATGATCCTGCTGATGTCGGTCAACCCGGGCTTCGGCGGCCAGAGCTTCATCCCTGCCACCCTGGACAAGCTGCGCGCCTGCCGCAAGCTGATTGACGACTCCGGTCTGGATATCCGTCTGGAGATTGACGGCGGAGTCAAGGTCGACAACATCGCTGAGATCAAGGCCGCTGGTGCTGACACCTTCGTCGCCGGCTCCGGTATCTTTGGTTTTCCCGAAGAGGGCGATGCCAACCGCTACAACACCATCGTCGGCAAGATGATGGCTGAATTGGGCAAAGTCTGATCCGGCTTGACGCTGAAAACGAGGCCTGGTTGGCCCCGTTTTTTGTTGTCTGGCAGGAGCTTCTCTGATTTCCACAGGTAGGGTGCGCAAACTTTTCTCCTCCCTTCTGTATCCTTGCTCCTTTTGAGTCACCAAGCAGGTAGCAGATTATGAGCCTTAGGCAGCCCAAGATGGTCCTTATCGACGTGGACGGTACCCTGGTGGACAGCGTTCCCGACCTGGCCTGGTGTGTCGATGAGATGATGCGGCAGCTGGGTCATCCGGTTTGGGGTGAGGGTCGGGTGCGCGACTGGGTGGGCAACGGTGTCGAACGTCTGGTGCGCCGGGCGTTGATCGGTCAGCTCGATGATGAGCCATCGGATGAGGCGTTCGAGAAGGCCTATCCGATCTTCCTGGAACTCTACGCGGAGAATACCTCCAAGCGTTCGGCGCTCTATCCGGGGGTGCGAGAGGGGCTGGACTACCTCAAGGCGAAGGGCTACAAGCTGGGCTGTGTTACTAACAAGGCGGCCCAGTTCACTCTGCCGCTACTGAAGGATCTGGGCATTCACGATGATTTCGAGATCATCATCTCCGGTGATACCCTGCCGAAAAAGAAGCCTGACCCGATGCCGCTGCTGCATGGCGCAAAATACTTTGGGATCGATCCTGCCGAGGCAATGATGATCGGCGACTCCAAGAGTGATGTGAAGGCGGCTCGGGCCGCCGGGTTCCAGATTATTTGCATGAGCTATGGCTATAATCACGGCGAGGATATCCGCAACTACGATCCGGATGCAGTGGTTGACTCGATGGCAGAGGTCAAGGATTTGCTGGAGGCTGCAGCTTGAGTCGCGCCATCCTTTTCGATTATCTTTGAGCGCCATTCCATAGTCAGAACAAGAGTATGTACTTCCTTCTCCACAAAAAGAGCCTGAAGACCGGCACACGATGGCGTTGGTGATTTCGACCGAAGCGTCTGTTGTTTGTCTGTCTGTTGTGTGGAGAGGATCATGATCCCCCAAGAATTCGATGCCCTGGTGGACCAGGGTTTTAACCGCATCCCTGTCGCCTGCGAGGTGCTGGCCGACCTCGATACTCCCCTGAGTGTCTATCTCAAGTTGGCAGACGGCCCCTACTCCTATCTCTTCGAGTCGGTCCACGGCGGTGAGAAGTGGGGCCGCTACTCGATCATCGGTTTGCCCTGTCGTACCCATGTCCGGGTCAATGATCATCGCGTCGAGGTGGTGACCGACGGTGAAGTCGTGGAGGCCGACGAGGCGACGGATCCGCTCGCCTGGATCGAGGCCTTTCAGGGGCGCTACAAGGCGGCGGAGCCGGAAGGGCTGCCCCGCTTCAACGGCGGCCTGGTGGGCTATTTCGGTTACGACATCGTTCGCTATATCGAACCCAAGCTGGCGAATTGCCCCAACCCGGATCTGATGGGCACCCCGGACATCCTGCTGATGGTCTCCGACGAACTGGTGGTATTCGACAACCTCAGCGGGCGCATGTTTGTCATCGTGCATGTGAACCCTAGCGCCGGCGGCACCCTGGATGGAGCCGAGGCGCGGATCCGCGAGCTGATCCAGTCGATGAAGCGCGGCGCACCCCGGGGGGGCTGTAAAACCGCCCGTCAGGTGAATGAGTCGGACTTTGTCTCCGGCTTCTCCGAGGAGGGCTTCAGGCAGGCGGTGGACCGGATTAAAGAGTACATCCTGGAAGGCGACTGCATGCAGGTGGTGATCTCGCAGCGCCTCTCGATCCCGTTCCAGGCGCCGCCGCTCGATCTCTACCGCGCCCTGCGCGGACTCAATCCCTCGCCCTACATGTACTTCCTCAATCTGGGTGAGTTCCATATCGTCGGCTCCTCACCGGAGATCCTGACCCGCCTGGAGGATGGCGTGGTGACGGTGCGTCCCATCGCCGGCACCCGCCGTCGCGGTTACACCGAGGAGGAGGACCGGGCGCTGGAGGCAGAGCTGCTGGCCGACCCCAAGGAGCGTGCTGAGCACCTGATGCTGATCGACCTGGGGCGCAATGACGCTGGTCGTGTCGCCAAGGTGGGTAGCGTGCGGCTCACCGACGAGTTCATCATCGAACGCTACTCCCACGTTATGCACATCGTCTCTAACGTCACCGGTGAGCTGAAAGAGGGCATGAGTGCGATGGATGTGCTGCGCGCCACCTTCCCCGCCGGCACGGTCAGTGGGGCGCCGAAGATCCGGGCGATGGAGATCATCGACGAACTGGAACCGGTGAAACGGGGTGTCTATTCGGGCGCGGTGGGTTACCTCTCCTGGAACGGCAACATGGATACCGCCATCGCCATCCGCACCGCGGTGATCAAAGATCAAACATTACACATTCAGGCCGGCGCCGGGGTGGTGGCCGACTCCATCCCCGCCCTGGAGTGGAAAGAGACCATGAACAAGGGGAGGGCCATCTTCCGTGCCGTGGCCCTGGCGGAGGCCGGTATCGACCGCCACGCCTGTGATCCGTCTGAAGAGGAGGCGTAGTCATGTTGTTGATGATCGATAATTACGACTCCTTCACCTATAACCTGGTGCAGTATTTTGGCGAGCTGGGCGCGGAAGTGGTGGTGAAGCGCAATGACGAGATCACCGTCGACGATATCGAGGCGCTGCAGCCGGATCACTTGGTGATTTCCCCAGGCCCCTGCACCCCCAACGAGGCTGGTATCTCGGTGGCGGCGATCAAGGCCTTCGCCGGGCGCATCCCGCTGCTCGGTGTCTGTCTTGGTCACCAGTCGATCGGCCAGGCCTTCGGCGGAAAGATCGTGCACGCCCGTGAGGTGATGCATGGCAAGACCTCGCCTATTCACCATGCCGACAGAGGCGTCTTCAGCGGTTTGGAGAATCCCTTCGAGGCGACTCGCTATCATTCGCTGGTGATCGAGAAGGCGAGTCTGCCAGACTGTCTGGAGATCACCGCCTGGACCGAACGTGACGGCGAGATGGATGAGATCATGGGGGTGCGCCATAAGGAACTCGACGTGCAGGGGGTGCAGTTCCACCCCGAGTCGATTCTGACTCGCCACGGCCATGACATGCTGAGCAACTTTATCGACGGAAAATAGGATAGGTTTGGAATAACCAACAACAGGGAGTCGTTGAGATGGAACAACAAGAAAGGCAGATCAAGTTGCCGCCGCAGCTGCTGCTTCTCGATATGCTGGGTGCGATTCTGATGGGTGTAGGGCTGGCTGACTGGCTGGCCAATACCAGTCTCGTACCAGAGTCGATGCGCTTCGAGAACTATGACATCGTCATGGTGGTCGTTGGGGGATTGATGATGTTGCCTCCGCTCATCTACATTGTGCGGACGGCGCTGGAGTTGCGACGTTCCGCTTGAGCGCAGGGATATAGGAGTGTTTAGACCAGCTTAATATCGCTATCGTTGCGGTTTGTTTCAAGGCGTCGTTTTTCGTCCATCAGTTCAGACATCGCTGCGATCAATACTGAACTTGAGGCCTCAACCACATTGAACCGGTCCAGGATCTCTTCGCGCACGGCTTCATTGTTTTTCCAATCCCTGTTCAGCAGGGCCACCACCTGATGCACGCTGTTGTGCACCTGCTCATGGGGTATCTGGAGTCTTTCATAGGAGGGAAGGTGCCTGAATACATTAAACCCCTGTGCCGATTCGTACCATTGACCAAAGCGGCACTGGTGATGGTCCACCTTGGTTGCCTGCCACTCAGGGCTGCCCTCCCCCATCTCATAGGCGCGATAGGCATTCTGCAGATAGATCATGTGGTCGAGCTTAATCAGTGAGGCGTTGCTGACCCCCTGAGCATAGGCGATGGTCTCATAGCTGGCCTGGGCGCCGTCAGCCACCTGATTGAAGCCAGTCTCAAAGTCGGCAACCATCTCCTGGGAGTGGTCGGCCATCTCTGCAATGGTGGCTGCATTGTCGGACATGGTCTGGGTGGCCGTGGAGAAGCCGTGAATAATCTGCTCGATGCTGCCGGCCGCCTGTTTGGTGCTCTCCGCCAACTTCTTGACCTCATCGGCCACCACTGCAAATCCTCGGCCATGTTCGCCGGCGCGGGCCGCCTCGATGGCGGCATTCAGCGCCAGCAGATTGGTCTGGTCGGCTATCTGGGTGATCAGAGAGAGTGCCTGAATGACTTCGATACTGTGTTCGTTGAGGGTGGAAGAAGAGCTCTGGATCTCGCCGATCATCTCCACCAAACTGCGTAGTTGGCCTGTCACCTCACTGATCGATTCGCGACCGGCCAGCGCGGTATTGGCAGCCTGCCGGGAGATATCCTCAACCGTGCCCATGTGCTCCGCCATTTCGCCGAGGTCTGCCTGGGTCAGCTGCAGATTGCTGAGCAGTGAATCGGTCTTGGATGCGCTGAGTTTGCCGAAGAAGACATCAACCTCCCGGTGGCGCCTATTCTCCGCCATGGCATCGACTGAGGCGTTGATGCGCTCCATGGCTTTCTGGTAGGAGCCGTGCAGCCCTGCCGGGAAACACTTGCGATGGAATTGCTCCTTGAGGGCCAGCTCAAAGGTGGTGCTGGTCTCTTTGAAAAAAGCCTCCTCCTGATCGCGTCCCTCATTCAGGTTCCAGGCGGTCTCCGCCAGATTATGTTTCTCGGGGATCTGGGTGATCCGGTACTGCAGGTCGCCTTTGATGATCGCCTGGCCCATGGCCTTGATCTTGGCGATTAATTCCTGGTCTTCGCGCTCCGTGCGCCAGGTCAGAACCCCCAGTACCAGGGCTAGTATCAAGCCAGCGATGAGTTCCGTCTGCAGGCCGTGACGGAACAGGCCGATGATGACCAAAACCACCAGCGCCCCCAGCATGAGTCGGTTAAGGGTTGCTGCCCTAAATCTCAAGAACGAAGTGCTCATAATCGCTCCTGTAGTCGGTCAGTTTTGCCTGTAGCAGCTGGGTCGATGCCTGGATTGCTTGTCTGGCCCCCGTCCGCTGCTCTACCGCCAGCATCTCTGCGTAGATCGGTTCGATCAACCGTACCGACTCCTCCTTTGGCCGGCGTCTTACCGAATAGTAACCGACTAACTTGCCAGAGGGATTCAATGTCGGGGTGATGTTGGCGAAGACCCAGTAGAAGCTGCCATCCCTGCTCATGTTTTTGACGTAGCCGAAGAACTCCCGGCCCTGTTTGAGCGTATCCCACAGCAGTTGAAAGATGCCCCTTGGCATATCCGGGTGACGTATGATGTTCTGTTGCTGGCCCAGCAATTCCGCTTCGCTGTAGCCCGCAATCTGCATAAAAATACGGTTGGTGTAGGTTATGCGACCGCTTGGGTCGGTCTTGGAGACGATAAAGTCCTCTTCCTTGAGCTTCCGTTCTTTGTTGATGGGTTGGATCTTGTTTTTCATTCAATGAGTCCCCTGGCACCTCTCCCCACCTCCTACTTTCGGCAGGGGGGGGCGGAAAAGTTAATTCATTCCTGGGGGCGATGAGCGGGTTTACTGGTTCGGAGCCGAACCCTGCGTATGAGATATCTTTGCGTCCTTCGCACTTCTTTGCGATCTTTGCGTTATTCCAAGATAAACGAAAGGGGAGAGTTTCAATGGAGATGCGGCAGGCCATCAATAAAGTCCTGGGCCGTCAGGAGCTGAGCGCCGACGAGATGACCGGGGTGATGCGCACCATCATGACCGGAGGGGCGACTCCGGCACAGATCGGCGGTTTTATCATCGGTCTGCGCATGAAGGGCGAGACGGTAACCGAGATTGCTGCCGCGGCCTCGGTAATGCGCGAGTTGGCCAGTGGTGTCGCCATCGGCGATCTGGAAAATACTGTTGATATCGTCGGCACCGGCGGTGACGCCTCCGGCACCTTCAACGTCTCCACCGCCAGCATGTTTGTCGCCGCCGCCGCCGGTTGCCATGTGGCGAAGCACGGCAATCGTTCAGTCTCCTCCAAATCGGGTAGTGCCGATGCGTTGGAGGCTGCCGGCATCCGGCTCGATCTGATGCCCCAACAGGTTGAGCAGTGCGTGCGCGAGGTGGGTGTTGGCTTCATGTTTGCGCCCGGTCATCACAGTGCCATGAAATACGCCATCGGCCCGCGCAAGGAGATGGGGGTGCGCACCATCTTCAATGTGCTCGGCCCGCTCACCAACCCTGCCGGCGTGCCCAACCAGCTGCTCGGTGTTTTCAGTGAAGAGCTGCTGGAGCCCCTGGCCGAGGTGCTGCAGCGGCTTGGTAGCCAGCATGTGATGGTAGTCCACTCTCGCGACGGCCTTGATGAAATCAGTATTGGCGAGGCCACCGACGTGGCCGAGCTGAGGGATGGTCAGATCCGTCGTTATTCGATCCAGCCGGAAGATTTCAGCATCAAACGCACCGCCATCGACAGCATCAAGGCGGACGATGCGGCCCACAGTCTCGATATCATCCGCGGTGTGCTGGAGGATCGCGCTGGCCCGGCTCGGGATATCGTGATGCTCAACGCCGGTGCCGCGATCTACTGTGCCGGGCTTGCCGATAGCCTGACTGACGGGGTGCAGAAGGCCGATCAGGCGATCGCCAGCGGCGAGGCGCGCAATCGGCTCGACCGCCTGGTGGTGCTCAGCCAGAGCTTCGATTGACGGGTGATACTGCGCCTGCGCGGAGCGGTCAGGCGGGGGAGTGGGTTGTCTACATTCTGTGCTGTGCCGATGACACCCTCTATACAGGGATCACCACCGATCTAGCGAGGCGCCTGACGGAGCACAATCAGGACAATCGTCTGGGCGCCAGATATACTCGGGTGCGGCGCCCGGTGGCGCTAGCCTATCAGCAGGCCTGTGCAGATCGTGCCGCGGCGCTGCGGGAGGAGTATCGCATCAAGCAGCTGAGCCGGGCGCAGAAGCAACGCCTGATCGCGGCTGCTATTTCAGACTAAGTCGTGGACGAGCCTGCGTTGGCCTGGGTCGAAGGGTAAACCCCTATTTTTATCTCACGGCTCGAGTGGCATTCTCAATCGATAAAAAGAGGGTAGCTTGCTGCTGCCAGATAACTATCGGAGGAGAGTTATGGAGTTTTTTGCCAAGACGGTTTGTCGGGCCAATCCACAGCTGATCCAACATCGGGTGCGCATCGAGAATCTGATGAGCTGGTGTGCCACAATTGAGGCCGCGTCGGGTCGGGGCGAGCGCGGTGAGTTGCTGCTGCCCTGGGGGCGATTTCGTGTCCGCCGGGAGGTGATCCAGAGCGGGGTGCGCTTCTCTTTGCCCGGTTGCCCCAACGCCACCCAGTGGACGATTACCGCCGATCAGCATCTCTCCGGCGTGCGTCTGCACTGCACCCTCAACCGCACCAAAATCACCCCAGATCTGCGCAGTCAGCTGGAGGCGTTTGTGGCAGAGTGGCTGGCGGGTCTGGAGTCGGGGCTGCAGGGCAGCCCGATTGTGCGCGTTGGTTGTGAAGATGCAGTCTGCCTCAGCTCCTTCAGCGGTATGGGCTAGCTGGACAGCGCCGTTGATTGTATCGCCTGTGATATGCTTTGCGTCCTTTAGAGGCATCCCCGAGCGTTGGCTGGTATGAGTGACACCCCCGATATCCTGAAAAAGATTCTCCGCCGCAAGTTGGAAGAGATCAGTGCGCGGAGCGAACAGCTGTCGCTGCAGCAGCTGATCAAATCGCTGGATGAGGCAGATGCCCCGCGAGGCTTCGCCGCCGCCATCCAGGCCAGGATCGATGCCGGTGGCGAGGGGGTGATCGCCGAGATAAAGAAGGCCTCGCCCAGCAAGGGGCTACTGCGGGCCGATTTCAGACCGGCGCAGATTGCGCAAAGCTATGCGAGCGGGGGAGCCGCCTGCCTTTCGGTGCTCACCGATATCGATTTCTTCCAGGGCGCTGATGACTACCTGAAACAGGCGCGTGGCGCCTGTAACCTGCCGGTGATCCGCAAGGATTTCATCATTGACCCCTACCAGGTCTATGAGGCGCGCGCGATCAACGCCGATTGCATCCTGCTGATCGTCGCCTGCCTGGATGACCAGCGGCTGCGGGAACTGAACGATCTGGCGCACCAGATCGGCATGGATGTGCTGATCGAGGTGCACGATGAGGTGGAGCTGCAGCGGGCGCTGCAGGTGGAGAATCGGCTGATCGGCATCAACAACCGCAATCTGCGGACCTTTGAGGTGAGTCTGGATACCACCCTGCGGATGTTGGAGCAGATCCCCGGCGACCGCATCCTGGTAACTGAGAGCGGCATCCATAGCGCAAAAGATGTGGCGTTGATGCGCGCTAACGGGGTGCATGCCTTCCTGGTTGGCGAGGCATTTATGCGCGCAGATGATCCGGGAGCGAAACTTGCGGAGCTGTTTGACTAGGCGGGGAGGGGTGAGAGGGCTGCCGGGCTCCAGGGGGAGTGCCTGCCGGCTCTCCTCCTGGAGACGGGTTCTGTGGGACGGGACTCAGCGCGTGCCGAACACTACGATGGTCTTGCCCTTGACGTAGATCAGCCCCTGGGCTTCCAGGTTCTTCAGTACACGCCCAGCCATCTCGCGTGAGCAGCCAACGATGCGGCCAATCTCCTGGCGGGTGATGCGGATCTGCATGCCATCCGGGTGGGTCATGGCATCGGGTTCTTTGCAGAGGTCAAGCAGGGTGCGGGCGATGCGGCCGGTGACGTCGAAAAACGCCAGGTGGCCGACCTTTGTGCTGGTCTGCTCCAGGCGCTGCGAGAGCTGCGCGCCCATCGCATAGAGGGTGTCCTTCATGTATTCACGCAGCTCGGTATCAAACAGCTGTTCAAGGCGTTTGTAACTGATCTCTGCGATCTGGCAGGGGGTGCGGGTGCGGACCATCACGCTGCGCTTTGGCTGAGGGACGAAGAGCCCCATCTCGCCGATGAACTCCCCTTTATTGAGGTAGGTGAGGATGATCTCGCGACCATCATCATCCTCGATGTAGACTGCGACTGAACCTTCGGTGAGGTAGTAGAGTACATCGGAGGGATCACCGATATGGATGATCTCGGTATTCTTTGGATAGCGGCGCCGGTGACAAAACGAGAGGAATCGCTGAAGATACTCTGGCTCTTGGGGTGGCGGCTTGATTATTGTCATAAGTCGGTTTCTCGTTGAATGGCCCGATGAGCTGTTTGGGATAATTTAGCTCTCAACGTCCAATTCTAGCAACCCATTCAACACTGTCGATGAAGCCGTCGTAGTGTCGGGTTGCTGATAGTGGTGGCTGTTCATCCTAAACAATTGAACAGCATATAAATAAAACTTAGCTTCGTCGACCTTATTGTGCGGCTGTGGCGGGGTTTTTGTGGGTTTCCTGATCAATCAGTTTGGAGTTGTGATGAAGGCACGGGTGAAGTGGGTGGAAGATGCAGCGATGATGGGTGAGTCCGGCAGCGGGCATGCGGTGATAATGGACGGTCCGGAGGCGTTTGGCGGACGCAACCTGGGGATACGGCCGATGGAGATGCTGCTGCTCGGCATGGGTGGCTGCACCGAGTTTGATGTGTTGTCGATGCTGAAGAAGTCGCGCCAGCAGGTGACCGGTTGTGTGGTCGAGTTGGAGGCAGAACGGGCCGAGAGTGAGCCAAAGATCTTCACCCGGATCCACGCTCACTTTATCGTCAGCGGCAAAGAGCTGAGTGAAAAGCATGTGGCCCGCGCCATCTCTCTGAGCGCCGAGAAGTACTGTTCCGCCTCGATCATGCTCGGCAAAGTGGCGGAGGTGACCCACGACTATGAGATCCTGGATGTCTGAAGCGGCCGATTTCGATGCGCTGGTTGCTGAGTTCTACCAGGTCTGGTTTCGCTTCCATCCCAGCGCAGCGCTGTTTGCCGGTGTCGCGGGTTATGAGGGGCAACTGGCCGCGGATGGCGACGATGATGTGGGCGCGTTGGCCGGTTGGCTCGGCAATCTGTTGCTGGGGCTCTCCGAGTTCAGCTTGGAGGCGCTTGATGCGGATCGCCAGATCGACCTGCAGCTGATCTATGGTGCGGTGATCATTGAACGCCGCTGGCTGCTGGAGCAGGACTGGCGGCATCGTGATCCGGCCCGCTATCTGCCGCTGCGGACCCTGCAAGAGTTGGTGCTGCGCCAACCCGAGCAGCTTTGCGAGGCTGTGCAGGGGCTGCTGAAGCGGACCCCTAACTACCTGCGTGATGCGCGCAGTCAGCTCTTGGAGCTGCCGGAACTGGTCTCCAGTCTGTGGCTGGCAGAGGCGCTGGAGCTGCTTGAGCGCGGCATCCCCTGGCTGCACCGGCTGGTACAGGAGCTGCCGCAGGGGCGGGAATGCTGTACTGAACAGGGGCAGTTGCAGGAGTTGAGCTGTACCGCGGCCGAGGCGCTGGAGGACTATCAGCGCTTCCTGCAGGATGAGATAGTGCCAGCCGCGCAGGGGAGTTCGAGCTGTGGTGCGGAGATGGTGGATCTGATCCTGCGCAACCGCCATCAGTTGGCCCTGAGTGGTGAGCAGGCACTGCAGCTGGCGCGACGGGAGAGGGAGAAGATCCGGCGACAACTGGCTGAGCTGGGTGTCGATGCGGACGATCTACAGGATCGGCATCTGGTGGGGCCTGAGCTGACCGGTGAGCAGCGGCAGGCTGTCTATCGCGAGGAGCTGGCTCGGCTCAAGGCGTTTGTGCTGGAGCGGGAGTTGCTGCAGCCACCTGAACAGCCCTGCGAGATCCGGCTGACCGAGGGGTGCTTGAGTCGTATCGCCTGTGACAGCTACTGCCGCACCGAAGCGGGTGGCGTGATCTACCTGCCCTGCCGCACCGAGCGGCCTGAGGGTGGCGAAAGCCTGGCGGAGATCCGCCTGCGTTGTCTCTATGCCGGCTGGGCCGGGCGCCACTTTCTTGCCTGGGCGGGTGGCATCGAGGCGCATAGCCTAGTGCGCCAGATCAACCCGTCCGCCGCCTTCAAACGTGGCTGGGCCCACTATATGAGCGGCCTGCTGGAAGAGCAGGACTACTTTGCTGAAGTAGACCGGCGGCTACTGCAGCAGCGTCGACTGGCGCTGGCGGAGGAGGCGGTGGTGGAGCTGGAGTACCATCTGGGCGATATCGACGGCGTGACCGCGCTGTCGCGACTGCGCAGTGTGGCGATCCTGGGCAACACTGCCGAGGCGCGTCTGACGCAGATATCGCGCCACCCCACCGATGCCTTCATGGCACTGATCGGTGTGCGCCTGCTGGAGGCGACGCGCCGCCGAGTGTTGGAAAAACAGCCGCAGCTGTCGCCGCTGCAGTTTCATGCCAAATTGTTTGCCGAGGGCGCCATCGCCCTGCCGCTAGTGGTGAAGCGCAGCTTTGGCGAATCGGTATGGGAGCAGGTCTCCCGCGAGGTGTTGTGATGAATCGACCGGGTTCCAATCTGGGCATGCGTCATGTGGCGCTCTATGTGCGGGATCTGCCTGCCTGCGAACGGTTCTATGTGAGCCTGCTCGGCATGCAGGTGGAGTGGCGTCCCGATCCGGCCAACGTCTATCTCAGCTCTGGGCCGGATAATCTGGCGCTGCACCAGGCTGCGCCAGGCGAGCGGGATGAATCGCAACAGCGTCTCGACCACATTGGTTTTTTTCTCGCCACGAAGGCGGCGGTGGATGAGTGGTTTGCCTTCCTGCAGGCTGAGGGTGTGCAGATGCGCACCGAGCCGCGCACCCATCGGGATGGCGCGCGCAGCTTCTACTGCTATGATCCCGATGGCATGGTGGTGCAGATCATTTACCATCCACCGGTGGCAGAGTGGGAGCGCCGCAGATAATCGATTGACGGTGGATGGGCAGATGGCCTAGCCTTGCCCGCCTTTCCATTTCCAATGAGGCAGGATCCGCAGATGAAGCGTCTTAAGCTGCATGGATTCAACAACCTGACCAAGACCCTCAGCTTCAATATCTACGATATCTGCTATGCGGCGACGCCCTCGCAAGTAAAGGAGTATATCGAGTATATCGATGATGCCTATAACGCCGAGCGTCTGACCCAGATCTTGACCGATGTGGCCAACATCATTGGCGCCAATATCCTGAATATCGCGCATCAGGATTACGATCCCCAGGGGGCCAGCGTCACCATGCTGATCTCCGAGGAGCCAGTGGCGGCGCAGCAGCTCTCCAATACCGAGGCGCCGGGGCCGCTGCCCGATGCGGTGGTGGCACACCTCGACAAGAGCCACATCACCGTGCATACCTACCCAGAGAGCCACCCGGAGAACAGCATTAGCACCTTCCGCGTCGATATCGACGTCTCCACTTGCGGGCGTATCTCGCCACTGAAGGCGCTCAACTATCTGATCCACTCACTTGAGTCGGATATCGTGATTATGGACTACCGGGTGCGCGGTTTTACCCGCGATGTGGGAGGCAAAAAGCACTACATCGATCACAAGATCAACTCGATCCAGAACTACCTGGCCCGCGACACCAAAAATCGCTACCAGATGATGGACGTCAATGTCTATCAGGAGAACATTTTCCACACCAAGATGATCCTTAAGGAGTTCGATCTGGACGGCTACCTGTTCGGCATGGAGGTGGACGACATGCCGCCGCGCCAGCAGCGCGAGATCAGCGAGCGGATCAAGCGGGAGATGATGGAGATTTTCTACGGCCGCAACATCCAGAAGGGCATGAGACTAATGTAGGCGCGCTGCTGCAGCGCGAATGGCCTGTTCGCACCGCTCGCGGTGCGCCTACAGCCCCATTACAGATAGTAGACCGACGTGGTCATCAGCTTAGAGGTGAGCTTCATCGCCAGTTTGATCGGGCCTGGCAGTTCGGTGCCGCCGGCCTCAAGCGCCAGCGTGGCGTGGTGGATCTCATCCTCTTTCATCTGTTCGAGAATGGCGCGGCTCTTGGCGTCCTGGCTGGGCAGTTGTTGCAGATGGCTGTTCAGGTGCGCCTCCACCTGATGTTCGGTCTCGGCGACAAAGCCCAGGCTCCACTTGTCGCCGGCCAGCCCGGCGGCGGCGCCGATGGCGAATGAGCCGGCGAACCAGAGCGGATTGAGCAAGCTCTTGCGGTTATCCAGTTCATCGAGGCGTCTTTCACACCAGGCCAGATGGTCGTTCTCCTCCTGAGCGGCGCGCTCCATGCTGTCGCGCACCTCCGGCAGCTTGGCAGTCAGCGCCTGGCCCTGATAGAGCGCCTGGGCGCAGACCTCGCCGGTGTGGTTAATGCGCATCAGGCGTGCGGTTTCGTCGCGCTCCTGCTCGCTCATCTCTGACTCGTCGAGGCCGTGTGCGGGATTGGCCCGCTCGGTGACTTGGGGGCGGCCAAACACGGTGCGCAGGGCCTGGTCGAAACCGAGGATCAGACGCTCGGCCGAGGTGTAATTTCGTGCATTCATAATGCTTAAGATAGCCTCTCTGAGGAGTGGAGTTCAACCGGTTCGGGTATTAGCGCTTGGTCTGCTGCAGTTGCCGGAGGATCAGCTCGAGCGGGTGCAGCACCTTAGTCGCCACTCCTGCCTGTTGCAGCAGGTTGCGAATTTGCAGGGCGCAGCCGCTGTTCTGAGTGACCAGGAGCGGGGCCTTGAGTGCGCGGATCTCCTCCAGCAATGCCGCGCCCAGGCCATCGGAGATACCGGGCTGGAACAGCAGATGGCTGCCTGCCGCGCCGCAGCAACCGAGCCTCTGTGGCAGCGGCAGGAGTTGGATCTTGGGGATCCGCTGTAATAACCGGGCAGCATGATCTCCACGACTGCTGCAGGGCTGGTGCAGCAGCACCGGTTGCGGTAGGGGGCGCAGAGTCAGCCCCGCCGGCCAGGGCTGTTCCAGCAGCAGCTCGATAAGCGAACGTATTGGTGGAGTGGTACGGCAGTGCTCGAGTAACTCGTTGTGACAGGCGCTGGCGAGGGTGGCGATCACGCCGACCTGGCTTGCCACGAACAGGGCGCTGTTATGCTCGCACAGCTGCTGCGCCTGCTGTAGACCCCCGCTGTGACGGTGCAGCGCGCCACAGCAGTGCTGTGCTTCGGGGATCTCCACCGCATAGCCCAACTGCCGCAGCAGTTCGATCGCTGTCTCGATGAGCTGCGGTTCGAGCGATTGTGAAACGCAGCCGGTGAAGAGCAGGGCGCTGCGGCCGCTGGCGGTGTGGGTGGGCAGCAGGGCGGGGTGCTCCGGTCCTGGGGCGGGGATCTGGTTGGCGATGGCTGCCAGCCGGGAACTGACCCCGAAGCGCTGGCGCGCCAGCCACTGCAGCAGCCCAAAACGCTTGGCCAGTCTGGCAAACCCGAGCCACTTTTTGAGTCTGCGTGGTTGGCTCAGCCGCTTGATTAGTTGTTGCTTGAAGGCACTGTGCCAGCTGCTGCGCCTGCTGTTCAGAAGCTGCCGGGCGCCATCGATCATCGCACCATAGGCGACCCCGGAGGGGCAGGCCGATTCGCAGCGTCGGCAGTGCAAGCAGCCCTCCAGGTGTCGGCTCAGGGTCGGATCGGCCGGCAGGCTGCCGTCGGCCAGCGCCTGGATCAGTGCGATCCGCCCGCGTGGCGAGTCGGCCTCGTTGCGCAGCAGTCGGTAGGTGGGGCAGTGGGGCAGACAGAGGCCGCATTTGACGCAGCGGTCCGCCTCGAGGATCAGCTGTTCAGGTGTCACTGGCTGGAGCCTGGGTCGGAAATGCCCGGCAGGCGGTGCGGTTTTGTCGCAAAGGGGGGTTGAATCGCGCTCATCGCGCTTATAATAGCGACAAATCAGCGAGGCTTCACAGCGAGAAGGCCATGTCTTACTACCGCCATCACCTCTTCTTCTGCACCAATCAGCGCGATGATGGGCGCCCCTGCTGCGGACGCTTTAACGCGGCGGGGCAGTGCGGCTATCTGAAGCAGCGGGTTAAGGAGCTGGGGCTGGCCGGACCGGGCGGGGTGCGGGTCAACATCGCCGGTTGCCTTGATCGTTGCGAGCATGGGCCGGTGCTGGTGATCTACCCGGAGGCAGTCTGGTACACCTATGTGGATGGGGAAGATCTGGATGAGATCCTGCAGCGCCACCTGATCGATGGAGAGCGGGTGGAGCGGCTGTTGATCAAGCCACAGGATGCCTCATAGCGCCTTGGTCTTGGTGACACCGCAACGGCTGCAGCGAAACTGGGTCACCAGCCGCCCCTGTTTAACGTCGAACTGGCGCTCCTTGACCGTCCGCCACCTGTGAAAGCCCTCGCGACAGAGCCCCTGGCCACGGTGTTTATCGCTCAGGGTGCGCTTTTTGAATGTCAGGATCTCGCCCATTGATCACACTCCTCTGGTGTCCGCAGTATGACCGATAATCGACCGACAGTGCAGATCTACGCCCGTGGTTGGGACCACCCGGCTTGGCAGGGCAGTTTCTACCCGGAGGATCTGCCGGCTGACTGGCGCCTGACCTACTATGCCAACGAGTTTCCCGGAGTCTTGTTGCCACAGGCAGTGTGGGCGGATCTCGCAGCCTTGACACTGCTGGAGTGGTTGGATGATTTGGATGATGGCTTCCAGCTCTATCTGGAGATCGAGAGCTCGCTGGAGGCACAGCAGGCGCAGTTGCTTGAGGGGTGGGCTGGGCAGCTGGCTGGGGTGGTATTGCGGCAGGGGATAGATGCTGAGCCAGTCGAGACGATGGGCCTGAACTGCTATCGCCTGCTGCGGTCCGACAAGGGAGTGGCTTACGATGAGCCTGCCGCCTTCTGCATCAAACCTGATGCGCGATTGGAACCGCGCCAGCAGCGTGCGCTGCTTGAACGTCTTTCCACACGGGTGGCGGGCGATCAGGAGCTGCCTCTGTTCCTCTGCGGCGAGCCGCCAGATCTGGATCTGCTGCGGCAGTTGCGCCAACTGGCGCAGCTGATGGGGCTAGCTTGACGCTTATAGGGGGTGTCGACAGAATGGGTGAAAACGCCAGAAGGGAAGCCTCGCTAATGGTCGAAGACAAGAGCTTGCAGGAGTCGCCGCTGATCCGCATTCGTGGGCTGCGGTTTCGCCGCGGCGGGCAGATCATCTTTGATGGCGTTGACCTGGATATCCCGCGTGGTCAGGTGAGTGCCATCATGGGGCCCAGTGGCAGCGGCAAGACCACCCTGCTGAAACTGATCGCCGGCCAGCTGCAGCCGGATGCCGGGAGCATCGAGGTGGACGGTCTGAACGTGCATCGGCTCAGCCGGCGCGAGTTGTTTCGGCTGCGCACCCGTATGGGCATGCTGTTCCAGAGTGGCGCGCTGCTCACCGATCTCTCTGTCTTCGAAAACGTCGCCTACCCGTTGCGCGAACATGCCGACCTGCCCGAATCGATGATTCGTCGTCTGGTGCTGATGAAGCTGGAGGCGGTGGGGCTGCGCGGTGCGCGTGGGCTGATGCCGGCTGAGCTCTCCGGCGGCATGGCGCGGCGGGTGGCGCTGGCCCGGGCCATCGTCCTTGATCCGATGATGGTGATGTACGATGAGCCCTTCACCGGCCAGGATCCGATCTCGATGGGGGTGTTGGCGCAGCTGATCCGCCGCCTCAACGATGCGGTGGGGCTGAGTAGCATTCTGGTCTCCCACGACGTGGAGGAGACCGCCGCGATCGCCGACCGGCTCTATCTAATCTCCCATGGCCGGCTGGTGGAGCAGGGGTCGCCGCAGCAACTGGCCGACTCCGACTCCCCCTGGGTGCACCAGTTCATGCGCGGCGAGCCGGATGGGCCGGTGCGTTTCCACTACCCGGCCGCGCCGCTGGCCGATGATCTGCTGATGAGTGGAGGTGGTGCTTGATCCTTGACCTTCTGGCACATCTGGGCCGACATGGGCTTGCGTCGCTGCAGCGCCTGGGTCGCGGCCATCTGCTGCTGCTGGAGATCCTGATCGGCAGCCTGGCGCTGGTGCGACATCTGCGCCTGCTGCTGATCCAGGTTTATTCTGTGGGGGTGCGCAGCCTGGTGATCGTGGTGGTCTCCGGGCTGTTTGTCGGCATGGTTTTGGGGCTGCAGGGGCACTATGTGCTTTCCCAGTTCGGCGCTGAAGAGAGTCTCGGCGTGATGGTGGCGGCTTCACTGGTGCGCGAGCTGGGGCCGGTGGTGACGGCGCTGCTGTTCGCTGGTCGCGCCGGTTCGGCGCTGACCGCCGAGATCGGCCTGATGAAGGCCACTGAACAGCTCTCCGGTTTGGAAATGATGGCGGTGGATCCGGTGCACCGGATCCTGACGCCGCGCTTCTGGGGTGGTTTTATCTCGATGCCGCTGCTGGCGGGGCTATTCAGTGCGGTCGGTGTGATCGGTGGCTACTTCGTCGGGGTGGCGCTGCTGGGGATCGATGATGGCGCCTTCTGGAGCCAGATGCAGGCGAAGATCGACTGGAACGACGATGTACTCAACGGTGTCACCAAGAGCGTAGTATTTGGCATCGTTTGCAGCTGGATCGCGCTGTTCGAGGGTTACGATGCACATCCCACCTCGGAGGGGGTGGGTCGTGCCACCACCCGTACTGTGGTGCACTCGGCGCTGGCGGTGCTGATGCTCGATTTTGTGCTCACCGCGCTGATGTTTGGAGACTGAGAGATGAATAGACGCAGGCTGGAGGTCGGGGTTGGGCTGTTCATGGCGCTTGGCCTGGTGGCACTGTTTTTTCTGGCGATGCAGGTAAGCAACCTGAGCAGTGTCAGTAGAGGTGATGGGTATGAGGTACAGGCCCGCTTCGACAATATCGGCGGTCTCAAGGTGCGCTCGCCGGTGGCGATGGCCGGGGTGCGCATCGGTCGGGTGACGCATATCGGGTTCGACCAGCAGAACTTCGAGGCGGTGGTTACCCTGCGGATCGAAGAGCAGTATGACAAGATTCCAGAGGATAGCATCGCCAAGATTTACACTTCGGGTTTGCTCGGGGAGCAGTATGTCGGTCTCGATCCGGGGGGCAGCGAGGAGACGATCCGTGACACCGGCCAGATCACAATGACTCAGTCAGCGCTGGTGCTGGAGGAGATAGTTGGCCAATTTCTGTTCAGCAAGGCGGAAGAGGCGGCCCTTGAGTAGCCTGGCCGAGATCCGCCACGAAGGGGCGTTTCGCTTCACTTTGCAGGGCGATATGAGCTTCGCCAGTGCGCGCAGCCTGCTGCAGCAGTCGCAGGCGCTGTTTCCGGCTGGCGGGGACTTCTCCCTCGATCTCTCCGCGGTGCAGCACAGTGACAGCGCCGGGGTGGCGCTGCTGTTGGAGTGGCTCGCCGCGGCCCAGGTGGGTGGGGGGCGTCTGGAGATAACCGGCCTACCGGCCTCAATGCGCGCCATCGCCGGTGTCTGCAATCTGCAGGAGCTGCTGCCGTTGGATGAGGAGGAATAGCTCCAGATGCGGGGTGATCCGATCCTCTTCACCATCTTTCTGGTCTTCTCCGGCGCGGCGCTGCTGGCAACGGTGGCGCTGTTCGCCCGTCAGGCGCTGCTGATCGCCTATATCCTGCTCGGTGCGCTGTTTGGTCCCTGGGGCTTCGGCTTTGTGGATGATCCGGCGGTGGTGAAGGAGATTGCCGACATCGGCATCATCTTTTTGCTGTTTCTGTTAGGGCTCGATCTGAAGCCCCAGGAGCTGCTCAATCTGCTGCGCAAGACCACCCTGGTGACCCTCGGCAGTTCGCTGCTATTTTTCGTGATCGGTTTCAGCGTCGCCTGGCTGTTTGGCTTCAGCTGGGTGGAGTCGCTGGTGGTGGGCGGTACGATGACCTTCTCTTCCACCATTATTGGTCTCAAATTATTGCCGACCACGGTACTGCACCATCAGCGCACCGGCGAGATTATTATCAGTATCCTGTTGCTGCAGGATCTGCTGGCGATTGTCATGCTGCTGCTGCTGCTGCTGCTGCTGCTGCTGGAGGGCAGAGGGGTGGATCTTGCTTCAGCGGGAGGGCGCTTCATTCTGCTGCTGCTGGTATTGCCGGTGTTGATCCTCGGCTCTTGGCTAGTGGCGCGCTTCCTATTGATTCCGCTGATCCGGCGCTTCAGCCAAATCAAGGAGTATGTATTTCTGCTCGCTATCGGCTGGTGCCTGGGGATGGCCGAACTGGCCGGTGGGGTAGGGCTTTCCCGCGAGATCGGTGCCTTCAGTGCCGGCGTCGCGCTGGCCACCAGTCCGATCGCCCTCTATATCGCCGAGAGCTTGAGGCCGCTGCGCGATTTCTTCCTGATCCTCTTCTTTTTCTCCCTGGGGGCTGGGGTGAATCTGGAGAAGCTGCCCGATCTGTTGCTGCCAGCGCTGCTGCTGGCGACGATCCTGATGCTGGTCAAACCCTGGGCCTTCCGTTACCTGCTCGAGCGCACCGGTGAGGATCGTGAGCGCAGCGGTGAGATTGGCTGGCGGCTCGGCCAGCTGAGCGAATTCTCTCTGCTGATCGCGGTGCTGGCACTCGACCTGGGGCAGATTGGCGACCGCGCCTCCTACCTGATCCAGCTAACAACCCTGTTCACCTTCCTGGTCTCCACCTACCTGGTGGTGATGCGCTTCTACACGCCGATCGCCATCTCCGATCGGCTGCGGCGGGATTGATGTGGCTACGTGGGCGGGCTGGGAAAATACGGTTATACCCCCGCTTGGGTTGCCAACTGTCGAAAAAAGCTCCCGTTCTTGCCGTATTTTCGCTATGATCCCCGGTTTTTCCAAGCGCTGGCAGGTTGGCGCCGACTGAGCGGATCCCAACGATGGATAAACTGATCATCAAAGGTGGAATTCCCCTGCAGGGCGAGGTGCGGATTGCCGGGGCGAAAAATGCGGCGCTGCCGATCCTCGCGGCGACCCTGCTGGCCGACAGTCCGATGCGGGTGGGCAATGTGCCGCATCTGCAGGACATCACCACCACCATGGGGCTGCTTGGCGGGATGGGCGCCACCCTGGTGGTGGATGAGAAGATGGGCATCGAGGCGGATACTGGTTCGATCACCCGATTCCACGCCCCGTATGAGCTGGTCAAGACCATGCGTGCCTCGATCCTGGTGCTCGGGCCGATGTTGAGCCGTTTCGGCGAGGCGGAGGTATCGCTGCCCGGAGGCTGCGCGATCGGCTCCCGCCCGGTCAATCTGCACATCGACGGACTGCGCGCCATGGGCGCAGATATTTCTGTCGAGAACGGCTACATCCGCGCGCGCGCCAAGCGGCTGCGGGGTGCGCGTATCGTCATGGATTTGGTCTCGGTGACTGGCACAGAGAACCTGATGATGGCGGCGGCGCTGGCCGATGGCACCAGCATTATCGAGAATGCTGCGCGTGAACCGGAAGTGGTGGACCTCGCCGACTGTATCAACAAGATGGGTGGCAATATCTCTGGCGCGGGGACTTCGACCATCACCGTCAATGGGGTTGGACGGTTGCTCGGCACCAACTATGAGGTGTTGCCAGACCGGATCGAGACCGGCACCTTTTTGGTTGCCGCGGCGATCACTCGCGGCCGGGTCAAGGTGCGTGACACTCGCCCCGATCTGCTCGATGCGGTGTCGCAGAAGCTGATCGAGGCGGGCGCAAAAATGGAGTTTGGTGAGGACTGGATTAGCCTCGATATGGAGGGACGCCGTCCCAAGGCGGTGGATGTGCACACCGCCCCCTATCCCGCCTTTCCGACCGATATGCAGGCGCAGTTCACCGCCCTCAACTCGGTGGCGGAGGGGGTCGGCACGATCACCGAGACGATCTTCGAGAATCGCTTCATGCATGTGCAGGAGCTGGTGCGGATGGGGGCGAAGATCCGCCTCGAGGGCAACACGGCGATCTGTACCGGCAGCGAACATCTGACTGGCGCGCCGGTGATGGCTACCGACCTGCGTGCCTCCGCCAGCCTGGTGCTGGCCGGGCTGGTGGCCGAAGGGGAGACCCTGGTGGATCGCATCTACCATATCGACCGGGGTTATCAGAACATCGAGGAGAAGTTGGCCGGCCTCGGCGGGCAGATCCGTCGGGTGCCTGATTGATCTCATCTGGCTGTCAGCCTGGCGTCAGGCAAGCCTGTTTTGAATACTACTGATTGAGCCGCGAACGCGCATCGTCATGAAATTTTCTACACCGATCACCATCGCCCTCTCGAAAGGGCGCATCTTCAAGCAGAGCCTGCCGCTGCTGGCCCATGCCGGCATCGAGCCGATCGACGACCCGGAGACCAGCCGCAAGCTGATCCTAGATACCAATCACGAGCAGGTGAAGCTGGTGATCATCCGCGCCACCGACGTACCCACCTATGTGCAGTACGGCGCCGCTGACATCGGCGTGGCGGGCAAGGATGTGTTGCTGGAGCACGGCGGCGAGGGGCTCTACGAGCCACTTGACCTGCAGATCGCCAAGTGCCGCCTGATGGTGGCCGGTCACGCCGGCGCCTCCCTTGATGGCAACCGCCTGCGCATCGCCACCAAGTATGTGAAGAGCGCGCAGAAACACTTCGCCGCCAAGGGTCAGCAGGTGGAGATCATCAAGCTCTATGGTTCGATGGAGCTGGCGCCGATCGTGGGGCTTGCCGACCTGATCGTCGACCTGGTGGAGAGCGGCAGCACCCTGAAGGCCAACGGCCTGGTGCCGTTGGAGCATATCGCCGACATCAGCTCGCGACTGGTGGTCAACAAGGCCGCCTGGAAGATGAAGCACGCCACGATCATGGCCCTGAAGGCGGCGGTGGCCGAGGCGGTGGAGAAGAATCAATCCTGATCTGTGTTCTGTGCGGGAGTTAGAGAGATGAGCGAGATACGCCAACTGTCCAGCAGCGATGCCGATTTTCAATCACGGCTGGACGCGCTGCTGGCCTGGGAATCGGTCTCCGATCGGGCGGTCAACGATACTGTTAACAACATCATTGCTGAGATCCGTAGCCGCGGTGACGCCGCGTTGGTCGAGTTTACCAGCCGCTTCGACGGCTGGCAGGCGGCCAGCGCCGCCGATCTAGAGTTGCCGCTGAGCCGACTCGAGCAGGCCTGGAACACCATCCCTGCCGAACAGCGCCAAGCGCTGGAGGTCGCGGCCAATCGCGTCCGCGCCTACGCCGAGCACCAGATCACCGACTCCTGGTCCTATACCGAGCCCGACGGCACCCTGCTAGGTCAGCAGGTGACGCCGCTCGATCGCGCCGGCCTCTACGTACCCGGCGGCAAGGCGGCATACCCCTCCTCGGTGTTGATGAACGCGATTCCCGCCAAGGTGGCCGGGGTGTCCGAGTTGATCATGGTGGTGCCTACCCCTGGCGGTGAGCTCAACGAGTTGGTACTGGCGGCGGCCCATGTCTCCGGCGTTGACCGAGTCTTCCTGGTGGGAGGCGCCCAGGCGGTGGCCGCGCTCGCTTACGGCACCGAGAGTGTGCCGCCGGTGGACAAGGTGGTCGGCCCCGGCAACATCTACGTGGCCACCGCCAAGCGCGCAGTATTCGGCCAGGTCGGCATCGACATGGTGGCCGGTCCTTCGGAGATCCTGATTATCTGCGACGGCAAGACGGATCCCGACTGGATCGCCATGGACCTCTTCTCCCAGGCGGAGCACGATGAGGATGCCCAGTCGATCCTGATCTGCCCCGACGCCGGCTTCATTGAACAGGTGCAAGCAAGCATTGATAAGCTGCTGCCGAGTATGGAGCGGCGCGAGATCATCGCCACAGCGCTCAGGGTGCGCGGCGCGCTGATCACGGTGAAGGATATGCAGGAGGCGGTGGATGTGGCCAACTTCATCGCTCCCGAGCACCTGGAGCTGTCGCTGGAGAACCCCGAGGCGATGGCAAAACAGATTCGCCACGCCGGTGCGATCTTCATGGGTCGCTACACCGCCGAGGCGATGGGCGACTATTGCGCCGGTCCCAACCATGTGTTGCCGACCTCGCGCACCGCGCGCTTCTCCTCACCGCTGGGGGTCTACGACTTCCAGAAGCGCTCCAGTCTGATCATGGCCTCGCCGCAGGGTGCAGCCAGCATGGCGGAGACCGCTTCGGTGCTGGCGCGCGGTGAGGGGCTCACTGCCCACGCCCGTTCTGCCGAGTATCGTGGTAAGTCGTGATGGCGGAGGTGGTCACCCGTTCGGTGATCAGCTGTCCCCACTGTGGAACGCCCCGGCAGGAGAGTTGAGGTGAATTTTTTGTTCGTAAAAGACGCAAATAGCGCCAAGGTTTTTTGTGTGCTTCGCGTATTTTTGCGGATGCAAAATTGAATCGAAATATTCGCGGTAATTTGCGGACTGATATTCCAATGAAACAGCTCATCGACCAATGGGTGCGCCCTGAGATCCGGGCGCTCTCCGCCTATCATGTGCCGGATCCGGGCGAGATGATCAAGCTCGATGCCATGGAGAACCCCTACACCTGGCCGGATGAGCTGCGCCGGGAGTGGCTGGATCTGCTTGCCGGGGTCGATGTGAACCGCTATCCCGACCCCCAGGCGGCAGCGCTGAAGGCACGCCTGCGTGACGCGATGGGAGTGCCAGCGGGGGCGGAACTGATCCTCGGCAACGGCTCTGATGAGCTGATCCAGATGCTGGCGATGGCGGTCTCGGGCCCGGGGCGGGTGGTGATGTCGGTGGATCCCGGTTTTGTCATGTACCGGATGATCGCCACCTTCTGCGGCATGGAGTATGTCGGTGTGCCGCTCAGGAGCGACGATTTCAGTCTCGATATCGATGCCCTGCTGGCGGCTGTTGAGCGGCATCAGCCGGCACTGCTGTTTCTCGCCTACCCCAACAATCCGACCGGCAACCTGTTCGATGCGGCGGAGATCGAGCGGGTGATCGAGGCAGCCCCCGGTATCGTGGTGGTGGACGAGGCCTACGCCCCCTTCACCGATGAGAGCTTCATGCCGCGCCTCGGTGAGTTCGAGAGCCTGCTGGTGATGCGTACTGTCTCCAAGATGGGATTGGCCGGGCTGCGCCTCGGCTTGCTGGTTGGGCCCGCCGCCTGGCTGGAGCAGATCGACAAGACCCGCCTGCCCTACAACATCAGCGTGCTGAGCCAGCTGAGTGCGGAGTTTGCGCTGCGCCACCAGGCGGTGTTTGATGCCCAAACCAGCGCGATTCGTGAGGAGCGCGGCAGGCTTTTCTCCGCCCTGCGGGCGATCGACGGCGTGGCGCCCTACGCGTCGCAGGCCAACTTTATCCTGCTGCGGGTGCCCGAGGGGCGTGCGCTGGAACTCTTCGAAGGGCTGAAGGAGCGAGGTGTGCTGGTAAAGTGTCTGCACGGTGCCCACCCGCTGCTCAGCGACTGCCTGCGGGTGACGGTGGGTACGCCGCAGGAGAGTGAAACCTTTCTTGAGCATTTCACTGCCCTTCTCCAGGGTTGACTGGTCCTGGCAACTCATTGCGGATGGGTTGTCCTGATCCAGATCAACGTTCCTTAGGCGTGTCTGGCCGATACTAGCGCCGGCGAGCAGTGTCGGTCGATGCCAGTTGGTGTCTTGCCTCTGTCTGGCCGCCTAATTCGCTGATCTGTCTCTTCTTTCCCCCGTGTTGGATGTGATGCGCAGCGGCTCCTGTTGTATGCAGTTTTGGAGTGTGCGATGAGAAAAAGAATCCTTTTGTTGGCCCTGATCTCTGGGCTGTTCCTCTCCCTGCCAGCTATGGCCACCAATGGCTACTGGTCCTACGGTTATGGCCCCAAGTCGAAGTCGATTGCCGGGGCCTGTGTGGCGATGTCGTTTGGCGCCATGTGTGCCGCCAGCAATCCGGCCTCGCTGGTGCGGGTGGGTAACCGTATCGAGGCGGGGGCGTCACTGTTTGCGCCGACGCGAGGCTTTACCGCCAACGATGACACGCAGACCCCGCCCTATGCCTCGATCCCTCCCGGTGAATATAAGAGCGCCAATGATCTGTTTCTGTTGCCCCACTTTGCCAGCAACTACATGCTCGACGAGCAGAGCTCGATTGGTGTGGCGATCGGTGCTAACGGCGGTATGAACACCGAATATGATAGTGCTGTCTTCGCCCGCTTCAGTCCGCCGGGGGTGTCGGAGTATCAGGCCTCAGCGCCGGTTGGGGTGGACCTCAAGCAGATGTTTGTCGGCATCAGCTATTCGCGCCTGCTGAGCGAGGAGCACTCGATCGGTATCACTCCGATCCTGGCGGTGCAGTCGATCTCTGTCACCGGCCTGGAGCCGTTCCGGATGTTCTCCAAATACCCCGATTCAGTGACCAATAACGGTACCGATGTCAGTGTTGGTGGCGGTGTGCGGTTTGGGTGGTTGTGGCGCGTGAATCAGCAGCTGAAGCTCGGCGCCTCCTATCAGAGTCGTCTGTGGATGCAGAAGTTTGACAGCTACAAGGGGTTGTTTGCCGAGGAGGGTGACTTTGATATTCCGCCCAACTTCGACTTGGGTTTTTCTTACCGCTTTACGCCGGAGTGGACCTTCGCCTTCGACTACCAGCGCATTCAATACTCCGAGGTGAATGCGGTGGGCAACCCGGCCGATCTGGTATTTATACCTGGCTCCACCCTGCTGGGCACCGATGATGGGCTGGGCTTCGGCTGGAACGACCAGAATGTCTACAAGTTTGGCGTGCAGTGGCAATACAGCGACGATTTGACCCTGCGTGCCGGCTACTCCTACGCCACTGATACCTTCGAGAACAGCCAGGCGCTGTTCAACATCCTCGCGCCGGCGGTGATCAAGGAGCATTTTACCGGTGGCTTCGGACTGAAACTGGGGGGTGGGCACGAGCTTAACGCGGCTTTCATGTATGCACCTGAAGAGCAGGTCACTGGCACTAACCCCAATACCGGGCCGCAGACCGGTGATCTCTGGATGGACCAGTGGGAGGTTGAGATCGGCTGGGCGATGCGTTTTTGAGCCTGTTTGTCCGCTGAACGCAGTGGCATGGCGCATTCGCCCATGCTGCTGTCAGGAGTAAGTGTTGCGGCTTTACGGAACTGTCGACAAACGCACTGTTTGAAAGGAGGTGCTAGGACATTTTGCGGGGATCTGTGGTTATAATCCGAGGCGTTCACTGGATGGTGCAGTCGCCTCCAAAGCCCCCTTGCACCAATACGGAAATATCTAAAAAGAAGCTAGAACGACTATGTGTGGTATTGCCGGTTTTGTCCTGAATAACCCTGTCGACAGCCCCCAGGCCCTGCTCAAGCGCATGGCAGACGAGATCGTCTACCGCGGGCCAGACGACGAAGGCTTCTATACTACCGAGGCCAACGCCGGGCGCCAGCAGATTGGCCTGGCTCATCGCCGCCTCTCGATCATTGATCTGGGCGGGGGGCACCAGCCGATGGCCAACCAGCGCGCCACCACCCAGGTGGTGTTCAATGGTGAGATCTACAACTATCGTGAGCTGCGCGCCGAGCTAGAGTCGAAGGGCTACAGTTTCAACAGCAACTCTGACACTGAATCATTGCTCGCCGCCTACGATGAGTGGGGCGAAGCCTGCGTCGAGAAGTTGCATGGCATGTTCGCCTTCGCCCTCTGGGACAGCGAAAGGCAGCAGCTCTTCGTCGCCCGCGACCGCTTCGGCAAGAAACCCTTTTATTTTTGGCAGCGCGGCGACGAGCTGATCTTTGGTTCCGAGATCAAGAACATCCTGGTGCATCCGCGGGTGCAGCGGCAGATCGATCAGGCCGCAGTCTGGGACTATCTCGCCTTTCGCTATGTGCCTTGGCCGCGGACCTTGTTTGAGGGGGTCGAGAAACTGCCTCCCGGTTCCTGCGGGGTGTGGCGCAACGGCGAGTTTTCTGTGCGCCGCTACTACATCCCGCCGGATCGGGAGCCGCGCGTCGACCAGGCCCCGGTGGCCGACCCGGTGGCCGGCTTTATGGAGCAGCTCGATCATGCGGTGGAGAGCCGCATGGTGGCGGACGTGCCGTTTGGCGCCTTCCTCTCCGGCGGTATCGATTCCTCCGCCATCGTCGGCCTGATGACGCGCCACAGCAACGAACCGATCAAGACCTTCTCGGTGGGCTTCTCTGAGGCCCAGTACAGCGAGCTGGGCTACGCCAAGACCATCGCGGAGCAGTTCCATACCGACCACCACGAACTGACCGTCTCCCAGGCGCACCTGATGGAGGAGCTGCCGAAGCTGGTGCGTCTGCGCGACGCGCCGGTGGCTGAGCCGTCGGATATCCCGATCTACCTGCTCTCTTTGGAGGCGCGCAAGACGGTGAAGATGGTGCTCACCGGCGAGGGCAGTGATGAGTTTCTCGGCGGCTATCCGAAACACAGCTTCGACCGCTACGCCGACTATTACCGTTATATCCCGGATCTGCTGCAGGCGCCGATCCGCAGCCTGGTCAACGCGCTGCCCTACAAATATCGCCGCGCCAAGACCGCCATCAACAACCTAGGGCTGCGCAACTGGGACGAGCGCATGCCGCGCTGGTTTGGCGCGCTGACCTGGAAGGAGCGCGAGGCGCTGGCGGCGTTTCGTCCCGACGGCTATCAGCAGTTCGACGGTCCGCCCTTCGATGTCAATCGGGACAACAGCAACCTGCGCAAGATCCTCTACTTCGATCAGACTAGCTGGCTGCCCGATAATCTGCTGGAGCGCGGCGACCGCATGACCATGGCGGCCTCCCTGGAGGCGCGTATGCCCTTCATGGACCATCAGTTGGCGGCCTACATCTCCTCGCTGCCCGACGACTGCCGGATCAAGGATGGCACCAGCAAATGGATGCTGCGTGAGGGGATGAAGCAGATCCTGCCCGAGGCCATCCTCAATCGCCCCAAGGTTGGTTTCCGGGTGCCGGTCAATGAGTGGTTCCAAGGACCGATGCGTGACTACCTCTGCGACCATATCCTCAGCAGCGATTCAAAAACCGCCGCCTATTTCAACCGGCCGGTGCTGGAGCGCTATGTCAACGAGCATGTGAACGGCACTCAGAACCACGAGAAGTTGCTCTGGGGTCTGCTCAACCTGGAGATCTGGCACCGGGAATATGGGATGAGCGCATGAGTTCACTGGCATGGAAGATCAACCGGATCAAGGCAATGAGCCCGGCGGAGCTGCTGTTCCGGGTTGGCCGGGTGGTGCAGGGCAAGTTCGAGAAGCAGCGTCTCAGCGCTGGTTGGAGGCCGAAGCCGAAGGGGGCGGTGGGTAGTCGTGGTGGCCTGTTTCAGGGGGAGTCTGAACAGATCGTCAGTCAGTGGCGTGCCGCCTATGCCGGCCAGCTGGCCGGCTACGAACCGCTGCTCGATGGCGATGTAGATATCTTCGGTCACCTCAAGGTCAATCTGCTCGACGGCTTCAACTGGCACCGGGATCCCGAGTCGGGGATCGTTGCGCCGCTGCTCTACGGTAAGGACATCGACTACCGTGACAACGACCAGGTGGGTAACTGCAAAACCCTCTGGGAGGTGGCGCGTCACCCCCATCTGGTGCCGCTGGCGGTGGCCTATGCGGTTACCGGCGATGAGCGTTATGCGCGGCTGGTGACTAGCCAGATCGACAGCTGGATTGCGCAGAACCCATTTGGCCTGGGGGTTCACTGGTGCAGCACCCTGGAGGTGGCATTGCGGTTGGTGGCGTGGGCCTTGGTGCACAGCCTGTTCTATCTGCGCGATGAGCAAGGGCTGTTCAGCCGGGTCAGCGACAGTGAGGTGCTGGGCAATGCGATTTATCAGCACGCCCACTTTATCCGCCACTATCTCTCTCGCCATTCATCAGCCAACAATCACCTGATCGGCGAGCTGACCGGTCTGTGGCTTGGCTGCAGGGTATTTGATCTTGGCGCGGAGGGGGAAGCCTGGGCGGCGCTGGCGAAGCGCGAACTGGAGGCCGAGGCGGTCAAGCAGGTGTTCGAGGATGGCGTCAACAAGGAGCAGGCCAACTACTACCATCTGTGGGTGATGGAGTATCTCTACCTCAACTGGCTGGTGGGGGAACGCTACGCTGAGCCCTTTAGCGATACCTTCCGTGAGCGCATCATCGGCATGCAGCGCTTCATCTCTGCGCTGCGCCCGCCGGGTGGTGTGGTGCCGCAGATCGGTGACTCTGACGACGGCGTGGTGGCTCGCTTCGAGCCGGCGGATTCACCAGACCCCTACCGGGAGGTCTGCAGTGCGATCCAGGCGGTGCTGGAGGATGGTTGTGAGGCGCTGTACCTCAGCCAGAAGGTCTTCTGGTACAGCCTGATCGCAGGCCGCTCGGCGCAGATCGATGCGGGTCCACAGGCGGATGATCAGCCGGCTGGGCAACTCTTCCCGAAGGGCGGCTATGCGGTGCTGCGAGGTGGCGGTGCCCATCTGATCTTTGATGCAGGGCCACTGGGATATCCCTCGATTGCCGCTCACGGCCATGCCGATGCGCTGAGCTTCTGCATGGCGCTGGATGGCCAGTGGTGGCTGGTCGATCCGGGCACCTATTGCTACCACACCCAGCCCGACTGGCGTGATTACTTCCGTAGTACTGCTGCCCACAATACCCTGGAGGTCAATGGCCACGACCAGTCGCTGATCGGTGGTGCCTTCCTCTGGCTGCAGCGTTCGAAACAGCAGATCGGTGAGTTGCAGCAATCGGCCGATGGTGAGCAACAGAGTATCTCGGGTAGCGTCAGTGGATATGCCGACCCGCAGATTAGCCACCACCGGGAGATCACTCTCGATGCTCGGCAGCGCAAGCTACGGGTGACAGACCGGATCGAAGGGGGTGCGGCAGCGCTGCGGCTGCTGTTTCAGTTCCATCCGAATGTACGCCTCTACCCGGGTGAGCTGAAGCACCATTTCTATGCCGAGATCGAAGGTGAGCCACACCGTTTGGAGATCTGTGCCGATGAAGCCCTGCAGTGGGAAGTGCGGCGCGGCGAAGAGAATCCCCATCTGGGTTGGTACTCGGAGCGGCTAGGTCAGAAGGTGCCGATCGATGTCTTGGTCGGCACTCTGCAGGCTGCTTCGGGCTGTACCATCAACTGCGAATTCAGCTGGTAGCCGTTGCTGCCGCAACCAACCTGGGAGTGGAGAGGGAATGGCTGCCGCGCAGCTGATACTCAGCGTTGATTACGAGGTATTTGGCGACGGAAGTGGCGAGCCGCGCCACTGTGTGCAGGATCCGGCGCGGCGTATCATGCAGGTTGCCGAGGGATTCGACGCGCCTGTCACTCTGTTCGTCGATGCCGCAGGCTTTGCGATGATGGAGTCGGAGTTGCGCAGCGTCTGCTCGGTGGCGGCGATCAAGGCGCAGCTGGCGGCAGCGCTGGAGCGGGGGCATGATCTGCAGCTGCATCTGCATCCCCAGTGGGAGGGGGGGCGGATGGATGCCGAAGGTGAGTGGCAGCTAGATCTCTCACGCTGGCGAATCGCCGATCTGAGTGACGGCGAGATCCGCCTGCTGCTCAAGGAGGGGCGCACCTGGCTGGAGGATCTGGCGCGCTCGCGTCAGCCTGACTACCGCTGTATCGCCTTCCGTGCCGGTGGTTGGTGCATCCAGCCATCTGAGCGGGTGGTTAGGGCGCTGCGCAAGCTCGACTTTCTGGTCGATTCGAGTGTCGCTCCGGGGATGCGCAATACCACCAAGGGGGAGTGGCTCGACTTTACCAAGGCCCCGAAGTTGCCCTACTGGATGACCAGGGGTGACGTCTGCACGCCAGAAAAAAAAGGGCTCTATGAGATGCCGATCGCAACGGCGCGGATCGATCCGGTGCGCCACATGCGCGCCTTGGTGGCAGTAAAGGGGCGGCCGGATGCTGGCTTTGCATCTGGCTGCGAGGGCTCCTATCGGGGGCCTGGTGGGACAGTCTCGGGGGTGGTGGGGCGGCTCGCAAAACTCTCCAAGCTGGGGCAGGTGATGCTCGATTTCTCCAGCATGCCTTCGCGGGTGCTGATCGATGTCAGCCGCAAGTGGCTCAAGCAGTTTGATGGGGTGACAGATGTACCGCTACCGCTGGTGGCGATTGGCCATACCAAAAACTTTTCCGTCGCCTCTGAGCAATCGCTGGCAGAGTACCTTGAGTGGGCCAGCGGGGAGGGGATTGCTTTCACCACCTTTCCCGCCTGGCTCGACGCCCTCAACGCTGATTGATTGACTGGTCGATGTGGTTCTTCAGCGCAGCCTGGCCGTCGTCATCTATGTAGCTGAACTCCATGCGGCTGTGCCACGCCTTGCCGCGTTGCTCGGAGCGCAGCACCTTGGCGTAGATGGTGCCGGTCTCGCGGTTCATCAGCGACAGTGAGAGATTGATCTTGATCTCGGAGAGTCTCTCCAGCTGTATCGGCGTACTGGCGAGCATGCCGTTGTAACTCAGATCCACCACCCGTCCCTGGTGACTGTGCTCCTCCAGCCACTTGCCTTGCAGGCGGCGGAAGCTCAGTGGCAAGTCTGAGGGGATGCGCGGGGTGCGGCGTGCTTCTACCCGTGGCACCTGCAGTGGCTTCGGACGGCTGGTGGCGAGCAGTTCGTAGAGGGTGACGGGTTCGCGTTTGCCCTTGACGTGGACCCGGTTGACCTCGCCAGTCTCAATATAGTCGGCGGCCTGGCGCTGTGACGCCTGGCTGAGCAGGATCTGGCCGCGCAGGCTGTAGGCCTCGATGCGCGAGGCCAGGTTGACGGCGTCGCCGATCACGGTGTACTCGCTGTAGAGCTCGGAGCCGAGATTGCCTGCCATCACCTTGCCGCTGTTGATGCCGATCCCCATGTAGAGACGCGGAAAGCCTAGCAGCCTGTTGTCTCGGTTGATGCGATCCATCGCCTGCTGCATCTCCACCGCGCAGGCGATGGCCTGTTGCAGGTCGTCAGGGTGGGATTGCTGCAGGCCGAACAACACCATGATTGTGTCGCCCATGAACTTATCGATGGTGCCGCCATGCCGGTAGATGATCTCACACATCTGGGAGAAGTAGAGGTTGAGCATCTCAATCACCTGCCGTGCGGGCATCTGCGCGGTGATTGAACTGAAGCTGTGCAGGTCCGAGATCAGGATGGTGATCTGGCAGCTTTTGGGTTGGGCGGGGTCTGGCTGTTTCTGCAGCAGCCTTGTGATGTGTTGTCGCAGCTTGCTCTCGTGGCTGTCGTCGAGCTGGTTGTTGCAGCTGCGCTGTACTGAGTCGATGAGCTCATCGACCAATCCGGTGGTTCCGTTCATACGGATATTCCTTGTGGATTGAGGCCTTCCCTGGATTGTAGGCGAAGCTGTGGTTAGGCGCTTTATTCCCTGGTGGGGGAGGTAGTGGGACGCGGCTGTGAGATGGCTGTCGCCTCAATGGGGGTGTTGCCGCGCCAGCCGCCGATATGTAGCTGTTTACCTGGCGCTGTGCCGGCGATCAGCTGCAGCAGCTCGTGGGAGTTTTTCGGGGCGATGCCGTTGATGCTTGTGATGACATCGCCCGGGGTGAGTCCGGCCTGATCGCCGGGGCCGTCCTCCAGCACGCCGGTGATCAGCACCCCTTCCACCGAGCGCAGGCCAAACGCTTCGGCTAGCTCTTCGGTGACGTCCTGGCCCTGGATGCCGAGCCAACCACGCACCACCTCGCCAGTGGCGATTAGTTGGCGCATGATGCCTTCCGCCAGCTCAAACGGGATGGCGAAGCCAATGCCGTGAGAGCCGCCGCTGCGGGAAAAGATGGCGGTGTTGATGCCGACCAGCTCGCCCCGGGCGTTGACCAGTGCGCCGCCGGAGTTTCCGGGGTTGATGGCGGCGTCAGTTTGGATGAAGTTCTCGAAGGCGTTAATCCCCAGGTGGTGGCGGCCGGTGGCGCTGACTATGCCCATGGTGACGGTCTGACCGACGCCAAACGGGTTGCCGATGGCCAGCACCACGTCGCCGATGCGGCGCTTTTCCGGATCGCTGATGGGGATCGCCGGCAGGTCGGGTTCGCCGTCGATCTTCAGCAGCGCCACGTCTGATTCCGCGTCGCTGCCGATGATGCGCACTGCCACGTTGTGGCCGTTGCGCAGCACCACTTTGATCTCGTCCGCCTCCTCGATCACGTGGTGATTGGTCAGCAGATAGCCATCCGGTGTGATGATGACGCCAGAGCCGAGACTGGTCTCGCGGCGCTTGCGGGTCTGATCGGGTAGCAGTCTGCCAAAGAAGTGTTGTAGCAAGGGGTCGCGAAACCGTAGCGACTGAGTCTCGGTGGTGATCTTGGCAGTGTAGATGTTGACCACCGCAGGGGCTGCGGTGGCAACCGCATCCGCATAGGAGAAGGGGCCGCTGGCGGTGGGAGGCTTGGCTGGTGGTTCTGCTGATGCTTCGGGCTGGTTGAGGTGTGGCGCCTGCGGGCTCGGCTCTCGAAGTCCAGGCAGCAGAAATAGAACCACGATCGCCGCGGCGAGGCCGGCGGTGAGCGATGTCATTAAAAATGAGGCGAGTTTGCGGATCTTCATCGGGCAGGTAATCTAGCAGCCCTTTAATCGGGAACAGGGGCGTGCGCATGGTCGATCTGAATGAGCTTGAATCATACTGCAATGCACAACTCGGGGCGAATGAATTTGATGACTACTGTCCCAACGGCGTGCAGGTGGAGGCGGCACAACAGGTCCGGCGCCTGATGGTCGGGGTAACCGCCTGCCAGGCGCTGATCGATGCGGCGGTGGAATGGAGGGCGGATGCGTTGCTGGTGCATCACGGCTTCTTCTGGAAGGGGGAGGCCGCGCCGCTGCGAGGCATCAAAGGGCGGCGTATTGCCAGTCTGATAAAAAATAATGTCAGCCTGCTGGCCTATCATCTGCCGCTGGATGCCCATCCGGAGTGGGGCAACAACCGCCAGTTGGCGCGGGTGCTAGGGTTGGCGTCGGCTCAGAGTACCCCCGCCGGCCGGGGGCTGGTGTGGCAGGCGGAGTTGTCCCGGCCGATAAGTGGGGTGACGCTGGAGCGGCAGATCGCTCAGGCGTTGGGACGAACTCCGCTGCATATTGATGCGGCGGAGAGGATGATTGGGAGGATTGGTTGGTGCAGTGGCGCAGCCCAGGGCTTTATCGAGGAGGTGGCGGATCTCGGTCTGGATGCCTACATTTCCGGTGAGATATCTGAGTCGACAGTGCATCTGGCGAGGGAGCGGGGGATCCACTATTTTGCCGCTGGGCATCATGCCACTGAGCGTTATGGTGTGCAGGCGTTGGGCGAGCGCCTGGCAGAACGATTTGAGCTGGAGTTGAGTTTTATCGATATCGATAGCCCAGCGTGAGCTCTTGCTGGGGGTGTTGGTTGGTACTTTAAAGAGTCCTAACATACTGATTCTTGGCCTCTTGCGGCGGAATTGGGATAGGTGTGCCCGCCTGGCAGCAGGCCTGGGTGGAGTGGCATGTCGTTGATACAGAACAGAAGTTACTCGGATTTACCTGCGTCCAGCCTTGACCTGTCGCGGTGCATGTTGGAGAATGCGCGGTCAATTTTTGGGGTTTATTCAGCATATTCTAATGTCCTGAACGGCGGGGCTGCCGAGCTGCCTTGTGGCACAAGGTATTGGTGGTTCGTCCAGAAACTCGGGGAGTAAAAAATGAGCGCAGATGGCGTGGATTTGGGAAAGCGGCGTACACTTACGCTCGCGACAAGTGCAGTCGGGGCGGTTGGTGCCGGCTTCGTGGTTTATCCTTTTCTGGCGGCTTGGTCCCCCAGCGAGAAGGCGAAGGCGGCTGGCGCGCCGGTAGAGGCCGATATCGGCAAGCTGGAGCCCGGCCAGATGATGCGCGTCAAATGGCGCGGTAAGCCGGTCTGGGTCGTGTATCGCACGGAACAGAATCTGAAGGACCTGCCGACTCTGGATGCTGCGTTGCTGGATCCCGCCTCCGATGATACCGGCCAGCAACCCGACTACTGTAAGAACCCCGCCCGCTCCATCAAGGAGAAATATCTGGTGGCGGTCGGTATCTGTACCCACCTGGGTTGTTCTCCGACCTACCGCCCCGATGTGGCGCCGGCGGATCTGGGTGCCGAGTGGAAAGGTGGCTTCTTCTGCCCCTGCCATGGTTCCCGGTTCGATCTGGCCGGCCGCGTCTACGCGGGCGTGCCGGCTCCGAAGAATCTGGAGATTCCCCCGTACCAATACCTTTCCGATACCAGGATTCAGATCGGTGCTGATGGAGGTGCTTCCTGATGAGCATGATGCAGAACTTCGTCGGCTGGATCGACGATCGTTTTCCGATGACCAAGGTGTGGAACGAGCACCTGGCGCAATACTACGCACCGAAGAACTTCAACTTCTGGTACTTCATGGGCTCCCTGGCGATGCTGATGCTGGTGAACCAGATCCTCACCGGTGTCTGGCTGGCGATGAGCTACAAGCCCGACGCGGGGTTGGCCTTCGCCTCCGTCGAATACATCATGCGTGATGTGGAGTGGGGCTGGTTGATCCGCTATATGCACTCCACCGGCGCATCGGCGTTCTTCATCGTCATCTACCTGCACATGTTTCGCGGGCTGATGTACGGTTCCTATCGGAAGCCGCGTGAGCTGTTGTGGGTCATCGGTGTGATCGTCTACCTGGCGATGATGGCCACCGCCTTCATGGGCTACCTGCTGCCCTGGGGTCAGATGTCTTACTGGGGGGCGCAGGTTATCGTCAACCTGTTCTCGGCGGTGCCGGTGATCGGTCCCGACCTGGGTGTCTGGATCCGTGGTGACTACGTCATCTCCGACGCCACACTGAACCGATTCTTCGCACTGCACTTCCTGCTGCCGTTCGTATTGGCTGCGTTGGTCTTCATTCACATCGTCGCCTTGCACAAGGTGGGTTCCAACAACCCCGACGGCATCGAGATCAAGAAGGGTCCAAAGGGCAACAAGTGGAGCGATACAGCACCGGCTGATGGTATCCCCTTCCATCCCTACTATTCGGTGAAGGATATCGCTGGTGTGGCAGGTTTCTTGTTCCTGTTCGCGGCGGTGATCTTCTTCGCGCCGGAGATGGGTGGCTACTTCCTCGAGCACCCCAACTTTGAACCGGCCAACCCGCTGAAGACCCCTGCCCACATCGCGCCGGTCTGGTACTTCACGCCGTTCTACGCAATCCTGCGTGCAGTACCTTCGATTGCAGGTTCTGCCTTCCCGGGTGTTGTTGCCATGTTCGGTTCGATCCTGGTGATGTTCTTCCTGCCCTGGCTCGACCGGAGCCCGGTCAAGTCGATCCGTTACAAGGGTGGCCTCTACAAGGTGGTGCTCGGACTGTTCGTAGTGGACTTCATTGTGCTTGGCTACCTTGGGACTCAGCCGACCACCGACCTGTACAAGCTGATGGCGCAGATCGGCACCATCTACTACTTCGCTTTCTTCCTGCTGATGCCCATCTACTCCAAGATGGACAAGACCAAGCCTGTTCCTGAGAGGGTGACCCAATGAAAAAGCTGTTTTTTGCATTTCTGTTGGCTGCGGCGCCTCTCATGGGGTTTGCCAGTGGCGGTGGCGTACACTTGGATGACGCCGATATCGACCTGAGCGACGAGGCTTCGCTGCAGCGTGGTGCGAAATACTTCGTCAACTACTGTCTGAGTTGCCACTCGGCCAAGTTCCAGCGCTACAATCGCATGGCAAGGGATCTGGGGTTGACCGAAGAGGAGGTCAAACAGAACCTGATGTTCACTACCGACAAGATCGGTAACACGATGACCATCGCGATGCCGCAGGAGCAGGCGGAAGCATGGTTCGGCACCGCTCCGCCTGATCTGAGCGTGATCGCCCGGGCGCGTGGTGTGGATTGGCTCTACACTTATTTCCGCAGCTTCTATGTGGATGAGTCGCGGCCTTTCGGTGTCAACAACATCGTCTTCCCCGATGTAGGCATGCCTCACGTGCTGTGGGAACTGCAAGGTCCGCAGAAAGCGGTGTTCCGCACCGAGCAGGATGCGGCGGGCAACGAGACCCATGTCTTCGATAAGTTCGAGCAGATCGCCCCTGGCAAACTGAGCCCGGGCGAGTATGACGATGTGGCGCGTGATCTGACCGCTTTCCTGAGCTATGTTGGTGAGCCGATCCAGATGAAGCGTAAGAGCATGGGCATCTGGGTGCTGCTGTTTATTGCAGCCTTCTTTGTGCTCGCTTATATGCTCAAGAAGGAGTACTGGAAGGACGTCCACTGAAACCGTTGATACGGTAATTCTGAAAAGGGGCGCGCAGTTGTTGTATACTGTGCGCCTTTTTCGTTTAGTTTTTGCTGGCGGGTGGAATTGCTGAAGCGGTTTCTCTCGCGGTTATTTTGGAGAGGAATCAATGGCGGCGGTTGCGAACAAACGTTCAGTAATGACCCTCTACTCGGATCCCCAGAACCCCTATTGTCACCGTGTGCGGATGGTGCTGGCGGAGAAGAATATCACCTTTGAGATCAATGACATTGATCCGCTCAACATGCCCGAACAGTTGATGGAACTGAATCCATACGGCACTCTGCCGACGCTGGTGGACCGGGATCTGCGGCTGTATGAGTCACGTATTATCATGGAGTACCTGGACGAGCGATTTCCTCACCCGCCGCTGCTGCCGGTGGATCCGGTTTCGCGCTCCACCTCGCGTTTGCTGATGTACCGGGTCGATTACGACTGGTACCGGTTGATGGATGTGATCCTGGCCGGCAAGAAAGACGCGGCCAAGGCTCGCAAAGAGCTGCGTGAGAGCCTGATCGCTACCTCTCAGGTGTTTGCCGCTAAGGCGTTCTTCATGAGTGACGATTTCACTCTGGTGGATTGCTTGATCGCTCCACTACTGTGGCGTCTGCCGGTGCTTGGTGTCGATATCCCTGCTTCGGCCAAGGGCCTGCATGAGTACGCCTCGCGCCTGTTTGCGCGTGAGTCGTTCACCCAGAGCCTCTCCGAGGCGGAACGCGAGATGCGGGGCTGAAAAGTTACTGATGACCTCGAACCGTCCCTATCTGATCCGTGCCCTCTACGAGTGGCTGGTGGACAATGCTCTGACCCCCTATCTGCTGGTAGATGCCGATCATGAGGCGGTGGAGGTGCCGCGGCAGTTTGTCAGCGAAGGCCGGATCGTGCTCAACATCGCTCCAGATGCGGTGGTGGGTCTAGAGCTGGGCAACGAGTGGATCAGCTTCAGTGCCCGTTTCGCCGGTCATCCGCAGGCGATTCTTGTGCCGCCGGCTGCGGTGCTGGGTATCTATGCCAAGGAGAATGGCCAGGGCATGCTGTTTCCAGAAGAACCGGAGCAGGAGCAGGAGCAGAAGGCGAATGCGGATGATAAGCCGGAGCCTCCCAAGCCGGGCAAACGGCCTGCTTTGAAGGTTATCAAATAGCGCCTGTTCAGAACCGTCGTTAATTCAATTTGTGTGGACCCCATCCTCAGGGGGGCGATTCGGCAAAGCCCTGTCGTTGAAGCCTGCTTATCATGGAAGAAGTCCGAGTGAGCATAGATATCGATAAAGGCAGGGGTTTAGTCCGCAAAAAACGCAGATGAACGCAATAAGAGCCCGTTGACAACGGGCTGAAGTGGCGTAACTGGATTTGCACAATAGTCGCGTTGTTTGCGGATTATCGTTTTAGCTGGTCATCTGCGGTCAATGCAATAGTTCGGAATGGGACGTCTCGGGTATCTCGATCTGCAGCAGTTCGGTGTGGCTGCCGAGCATGATGATATAGCCGGTGAGACGCCCGCTGCCCTCCAGGCTGTAGTCGAATTCGTAGAGGCGGCGGAACTTGAGGCCGCTGCGCAGCCAGCGCAGGCGGAGTCGACGCAGGGCCACGGTCTGATCGAGGAACTGCACGTCGTGTGATTCGCAGGCACGCTTGCTGATCCGAGTGGCGATCTCCCGCACCTGCAGGCTGTCGCGCCAGAACCAGATTAGCAGCAGGATCAGTAGCAGCAGATTCAGGGTGGTAAAAGACATCAGGGAGCCTTGTTGTGGGTCAGATCCAGATTGTACAGGGTGACATCACCCGGCTTGAAGTGGATGCCATCGTGAATGCGGCAAATAGTTCGCTGTTGGGCGGTGGTGGAGTGGACGGAGCGATACATCGTGCAGCGGGTCCCGAGCTGTTGGCCGCCTGCCGGCCTTTGGGCGGCTGCCCTACCGGCGAGGCACGCATCACTCCGGGGTTCCAGCTGCCGGCCAGGTGGGTGATACACACCGTCGGCCCGGTATGGCGTGGCGGAGATCAGGGCGAGCCGGAGCGCCTGCAGGCCTGCTACCAAAACTCCCTGCAACTTGCTCGCGAGTATGAGGTGCGGACGATTGCCTTTCCGGCCATCAGCACCGGAGTCTACGGTTACCCGAAACAGGCAGCGACCAAAATCGCACTGGAGGCGATGAGAGGAGCGGTAAATGATTTCGAGCGAATCATCGCCTGTTGTTTTAGTAGCTCTGACGTAGGCCGCTATGTCCGGCTCTGCTCGGAGTGTGAAGTGGAGAAAGAGTGATGTTTGCCTGGCTTGACCGGATTCCCCTGCACATGATCGTCTTGCCAGCGTTGCTGCTCGGCTTCGCACCTTTTGTGCCCGAGCCCCACCTGTGGGAAAAGCTCAAGATGTTGGCGGCGGGCAGCCTGACCCGCCCCATCGACATCTTCGATCTCTGTATGCATGGGACGCCTGCGCTGTTACTGGTGATCAAGCTGCTGCGTGGTGAGCGGGGTTGAACGCTTTGGGGCAGGATTAAAATAGCTCGATATCAGCGCGCTTTGTTTGGCGCTTCTGCGTCGGCTCAGGTAGAGGCGCAAGTCGGGCTTGCTGCGGACTGTTCTCCTGGGGGGGCGATTCCTCGGGTGTAAGCAGAAACTGCTTTACCAAGTCCTGCAGTTGAGCGGCCATGATGGTGAATTCGTTGCTCGATAGCGAGGCTGTGTTGGCGGTGTCTGCGGTCTGCTGGGCGATTTGATTGATGTTGGCGGCTCGGTTGCGGATCGAGTCGGAGTTGCGTGTCTGATCTTCGGTGAGGTGGGCGATCCCTTCGTTCATCTCGGTGATGGTGGTCACTGATTTGGTGATCGACTGCAGCGCTTCACCGGCGGTGACGGCCATTTCAACACTCTCCTGGGATTTCTCGGCGCCGCGCTTCATCGTCTCCACCGCCTCTCTTGATCCGCGTTGCAGGGATTCAACCTTGCGCTGGATCTCATCGGTTTCGGCATGAATTCGCTCAGAAAGGGTGCGCACCTCGTCGGCCACCACCGCAAATCCACGACCATGCTCGCCGGCACGGGCGGCCTCAATGGCGGCATTCAGCGCCAGTAGATTGGTCTGCTCAGAGACGGTTCTGATGATGGCGATGACGGTGCCAATCGACTCGCTGTCCGCCTCGACTCGTTGGATCACGGTGGTGGCGCCATTGACTTCGCTGGCCAGCTCCTGGATTGAGGCGACGGCCTTTTCCACGATCTCCCAGCCGGCGTTTGCATCTTCACTTGCTTGGTGGGCGGCCTGGGCAGCAGCATTGGTTGCCACCTGCTCTGCGGCGGCGGAGAGTTCGTTGATGGCGCTGCTGACATCGCTGATATTGCTCTGTTGTTCGGATGCCTGTGTCTTGCTCCGCTGGGTGGCGAGATTCATCCGCTTTGACTCCTCGGCGAGGGAGTTTGACGAGATGATAACCAGGTCGATCACACACTTGATCTTTTCGACAAATTGGTTGAATCCTCCTGCGAGTGCGGCGATCTCGTCCTTGCCGCTATCGTCCAGACGTTGTGCCAGGTTGCCACTCCTGGCGACATCGAGCATCGCATGGACTGCCTGGTTGACCGGCTCAGTGATCAGCCGGCTGATGAACCAGACTACCAGCAGAGTGATCAGGATGCCGCCAGGAATCAGGGTTATGGTCATGGTGATGACCGCGGCGGAGTTTTGCAGCAGATTCTCGCTGGTTTGGGATATCTGGTCGCTGTTGTATTTGACCAGTGCCTCAATGATGGAGTCGAGCTGCTGTTGTAGCGGTGCGACCTTAGTGCGGATCAGCTGCACATCACGCCGCCAGTGTTCTCCGCTGTGTAACCTGATCAGGCTCTGCAGCGGGCTTTCGATTGCCTCTCTTGCGGCCTCTAGCTCAAGCAGTGCTTCCTCTACCTCGAGTTCCAGCTCCTCCATTTTTGCGAGTCCCTGTTGACTGCCCTTGAGGGATTCCAGGTAGGCGTGGATGTTCTCGATCTGGGTGCTCTGGCGAAACGTCAGATAGGCGCGTATCTCATTGGCGACTTTCAGCCAGAGTGACTCGATTTTGGCTGTCTCATGGAGAATGTGGTGGTAGTGCTCCATCTCCTCCTGACTATCGATCTCATCACTATAGTCAGTCAGGCTGAGTCGAAGATTGGCGAGTACTGCGCTGGCCTGGCTGGTGATCGGGGAGATGTTTTGTCGCGCATGGGCGTAGCCAGGGATCTTCAGCTCGGTATTGTCTGCGATGTGAAACAGGACCTTGTTGAGCTTGATGAGCTTGTCGATGGTGGCCTCAGCATCGGTTACCCATTGAATCGCCTTTTGATTGGAGTCGGCCGCAGAGAGTTTCGCCAGCTGTGCCAACAGATTGTTGGCCTGGCTGATGTCGCGTTGATAGGCTGCCTTATAGTGAGGTTCGGAGCTCAACAGGTAGAGGCCGAGGTTGGCGTAGCTCTGCTTCAGTTGAGTCTGCAGCTCCTTTGAGATCAGCGCGGCGGGCTGATTCTTTTTCACTACACTGTCAATCTCAGCGCCCAGTTTGTTTACATTCAGGTAGGTGATGCTACCAAGTGCGATTAGCACAGCGATGACGATCGCTGAGCCACCCCACAGCTTCTGGCTGATGGTAAATTTCTGAAACTGTTTAGAGATCATAATCGTACAATTCTGGGTCAGGATTTTTGTGCCTATTGGGAACTAGCGACTGCTCTTTTCTCTTCTTTAGGAACCGTCGCAATCGCGCAGGAGCGGGTAGGTGCGCTGATATGCTGGGATAGGTGCAAAAATGTGGGCTATCACGCGGTTCTGTCTGATAAGGATGGGGTAGTCTTGCGCTGACGGGGGTCAGACCACTCATGGCGCAGTAGCAATGCTACTGGCAGCGGTCGGGGATCCGTGAAAGATCAACACTCAGGATCAACGGCGGGCCAGCTATGAATGAGGCAATGAACACCATTTTCCAGTTTGTCGGTTACCTTGCGGCGCTGGCTGCGGCTGCCTTTGTAATCGCAAAAATTCTTATCAGGTCTGCCCTGGCGAGAAACCTGGCCTCGCACAAGACTCGTCTGTGGCGGCAGCAGCAGCAGGAGATGAGTGACCATAAAAGAAAGGTCGATGCGCTGTTTCGCCAAGCCACCCGGATCCATGAGCGGGAGCTGGACGCGCTTTCCGGGGCCTGGGGACGGCTTATCAACGCCATGAGTAGCGCCGAGCTGACCATGGAGAAGTCAGAGACCGGTATTGATTTTGACGGGATCAGCAATGACAAGCTGGCCGAGTTGATGGATGGGCAGGGTTTCAGCGATCGTTCCAGGAAGTTGTTGATGGCCTCCGATGACAAGCGGGAGACATATCTCGAACTACGTAGGAACAGACGTGTGGAGCTGGCTTTCGCTGCGGTCAGAGAATTCCATGAGTATGTGCAAAAAAACAGCATTTTTCTCAGCAACGATCTGAAAGAGCTGTTCATCGCGATTGACAAGATGCTGATGCAGGCGATTGCAAAAACGGATTGGGAGCTGGGTTTTGAGCTGCCTGCTGGCTGGACGAATCCCTTCAAACAACTGGTCGAGGAGCTGCAGCCGCAGCTTGATGAGCTGAGCGGCCTGATCCAGAAACACATCGCCCAAGAGAAGATGGTTTAGTTGCAGGGCTGATCGAACACTGTTCGGCTGCAAATCTGGCAGCCCGTTAGTGCTTCTCCGAAATCCTCTCCCTGAGCCGTCCAAGGCGCAGCCGCTGGCGCTCATCGAACAGCCGTCGGGAGCCAGTCCAGACCGCCAGGGTCGCGCCGAAGCCGGTCCCCGATGAGATCAGCAGCATGATCAGGATCTGATACTTGGCCGCCTCTAGCGGCGGACTGCCAGCAAGGATCTGGCCGGTCATCATCCCCGGCAGGCTCACCACCCCGGCCGCTGCCATCGCATTGATAATCGGAATCATGCCGGCGCGCAAGGCGTTGCGGCGGATCTCACCGATTGCCTCCCGCCAGGAGTGGCCAAGCATCAGCCGTGCCTCGATCTGACTGCGCTGCTCCCAAGCAGTTTGGGTCAGCCGGTCGAGGCTGACTGCAATCCCCGACATGGTATTGCCCAGCTGCATGCCGAGCAGCGGGATCAGATACTGCACCGAGTACCAGGGCTCGACACCGATGATCACTGTCAGCGCCAGCAGGGTGACGCTGAATGAGGAGATGAACATCGACAGGGTGCCGATGCCGATACCCCAGATGCCGGTAAAGCCGCGATGCTGGCGCGCCATCACCTCGTATCCCGCCACCAGCAGCATGAATAGTGCCAGCGCGGCGATGAAGAGTGGATCCGACTGGGCAAACAGGCTCTTTAGTACCAGCCCAAGCAGCAACAGCTGCACCACCGTGCGAGCTGCCGCAATCAGCAGCCGCCTCTCAATTCCCAGCGCAAGCCGCTGCGAGAGCAGTGCAGTGAGCAGCACCAGGATTGCGGCGATGGAGAGATCGAGAGGGGTGAGGCTGATCAGCTCCATGTGAATAGCTCCAGGCAACCCTGTTTGATCTGATAGTGGCGATTGCCCACCCGCTGCTGCTGTTCAGGATCATGGGTGATCCAGATGGCGCTGCATTGGTGCTGTTGACGCCACTCGCTCAGCAGCCGCTCGACCCGTCGGGTGTTCTCTCGATCGAGGTTTGCTGTGGGCTCGTCGAGCAGCAGGACCTTGGGGTGATTGGCTAGTAGGCGCAGCAGCGCCAGACGCTGGCGTTCACCGCTGGAGAGGCGTGATACGCCCCAGTCGGGAGAGTCGGCGGGGAGTTGCAGGGCGTTGAAGGTTGCACGGCCAGGTGGTTCGAAATGATCGCGAACTCGCTCGCCCCACCAGGCACTCTCCGCCGGCAGCAGGGCGACTTGGCGGCGCCACTCGGTTGGTTCCATCGCTTTACTGGAGCATCCATCCAAAACCATCTCGCCCTGATGTGGGTCGAGATCGGCGATGGCCCGCAGCAGCATCGATTTGCCGCAGCCGGAAGGGCCGTTGAGGGTGATGCACTCGCCGGCCCGCAGCTGCAGATCGAACGGCAGCAGCAGCGGTGTGCTGAAGCGGTGTGCTGAAGCGGTGCAGGGAGAGCAGCGACATCTCAGACGCAGCGTGTGAAGATCAGGTCCCAGACGCCATGGCCGAGGCGCTGGCCACGTTGCTCGAAACGGGTCAGGGTGCGATTCTCCGGGCGTGGGGAAAAGTTGCCAGGGCCGGCAGCATTTGCAAAACCCGCAGTGGAGGAGAGTACGCTCATCATATGCTCAGCGTATTTCTGCCAGTCGGTGGCCATATGCAGGTAGCCGCCGGGATGCAGTGCCCGATGCACTAGCTCGGCGAACTCGGGCTGCACGATGCGCCGCTTGTGGTGCCGCCTCTTCGGCCAGGGGTCGGGAAAGAAGAGCAGCACTCCGGTCAGTGAACCGGCAGGGATATGCTGGCGCAGCAGCTGCATGGCGTCGTCCCGCAGGATGCGGGCGTTGTGCGACTCCTGCTCAGCCAGCTTCAGCATCAGGCTGCCGACACCTGGGCCGTGCACCTCAACACCAAGGAAGTTGTTCTCTGGTTCTCGGTCAGCATTTTGCGCCAGCGCATCGCCATTGCCGAAACCGATCTCAAGGATCACCGGTCGCTGGTTGCCGAACAGCTTGTCGAAATCGAATAATCCATCAGGGGCTTGGCAGCCGTAGTGCGGCCACAGCTCATCGAAGGCGCGTTGCTGGGCCTGGGTCATGCGTCCCTGACGCAGGATATAGCTGCGAATCGGCCGGTGCTTTAAAGAGTTGGTTTCGGACATCGGGATGGGACTCCGGCCGCTTTGCAGCCGGAGTGGCTTGGGTTAGAAGAACAGGCCGTCCAGTGGTGAGGAGGCAGAGGCGAAGCGTTTGGCTGGCATACGCCCGGCTAGATAGGCCTCGCGGCCCGCTGCTATGCCCTTCTTCATGGCCGAGGCCATCAGCAGCGGATCCTGCGCAGCGGCGATGGCGGTGTTCATCAACACCCCGTCGCAGCCCAGCTCCATCGCCACTGCGGCATCGGAGGCGGTGCCAACGCCAGCGTCTACCAGGATCGGCACCCTTGCGTTCTCGACAATGGTGCGGATGTTGAGGCGGTTGCGGATGCCTAGCCCGGAACCGATCGGTGCGGCCAGCGGCATCACCGCGCAGCAGCCCAGCTCCTCCAGGCGTTTGGCCATGATCGGGTCGTCGTTGGTGTAGACCATCACGTCGAAGCCGTCCTTGATCAGCTCCTCGGCGGCGCTGAGGGTCTGCACCACGTCGGGGAAGAGGGTCTTCTCGTCACCCAGCACCTCCAGTTTGACCAGGTTGTGGCCATCGAGCAGCTCGCGTGCCAGACGGCAGGTGCGTACCGCGGTCTTGGCGTCGTAGCAGCCGGCGGTGTTGGGCAGATAGGTGAACTCGCTCGGCGGCAGCACCTCGAGGATGTTGGGCTCGTCTTTGTTCTGGCCGAGGTTGGTGCGACGCACCGCGATGGTGACGATCTCGGCGCCACTGGCGTCGATGGCGGCACGGGTCTCCGCCATGTCCTTGTATTTGCCGGTGCCGACCAGCAGGCGCGAGGTGAATTCGCGTCCGGCGACGCTGAAGCTGTCTTTTGGGGTATTGTTTGACATCAGGTTTTGATCTAACTGTGTATTGGCTTTTAGGCTGGCGTGCGGCTTGAATCAAGGCGTCACGAGCAACCTTCCTTGGTGGGCTAGTTCGGCCCGCGATCCCTGTCGGGCGTTCGTCTCGCTGCGTTTGTCCGCTGGACAAACGGTCGCTTCTCACCCCCCGCCGACGGCGTGGATGATCTCGATACGGTCTTGCTCATTGAGGGTGTGGCCGTCGAAAGCGGAGCGAGGTACCAGCTCTTCGTTGACCTCGACCGCGATCCGCTGACCGGTCAGTGAGAGTAGTTCAACCAGGTTCGCCATATCTGTCTGGTCGGGGATTTGCTTTTCCTCGCCGTTTACGTAAATCTGCATCTCGTTTGTCTCAGATGAATAAAACGCAGGTTGCGGGGTGGGTTAAAAGGGAGGAGTTTACACTAATCCACCAAAACTAGAACAAGCGGGCCATATCGCGACATACCGGTATGTTTTCTGCGGGGGGGAGTGTGTTGCAGCAATGGAGTGAGGATCTTATTTCACCCGAGGGGGCGGGCACCCTGGACGGCCTGTTTCTGCAGCGGGTGCGGCGCAGCCCGGAGGGAATGGCCTATCAGGCCTTCGATCGAGGGGCGAAAGAGTGGTGGGGTTTGACATGGGCTGAGATGGGCAGGGAGATCGCCCGTTGGCGCCAGGCGCTGCTGCAGGAGGGATTGGAGCCTGGAGATCGGGTAGCGCTCCAGCTGCGCAACTGCCCCGAATGGGTGATGTTTGATCAGGCGGCGCTCTCCCTGGGTTTGGTGACGGTGCCGCTCTACACCGACGACCGGGCCGAAGCGGTCGCTTATATCCTGCAGGATGCGGTGGTCAAGCTGCTGCTGGTACAGGATGCCGGACGCTGGCGGCGCATGGTATCGGCATTGCAGGGGGTGGAGACGCTGCAACGGGTGGTGGTGCTGGAGGGCGCTGAGCAACTACCTGAGTCGTCCCTGCATCAACGGGTTCGAGCCGCCGGGACCTGGCTGCCTGAGAGTGGGCCAGCATTGCAGCCGCGTAGTGCAGACCCCCATAGCCTTGCCTCGATCGTCTACACCTCCGGCACCACCGGGCGACCGAAAGGGGTGATGCTGAGCCATTGGAATATGTTGTCGGTGGCGCATGCTTCGCTGACGGTGGTCGACTGCTACCGGCAGGATCTATTTCTCTCCTTTCTGCCGCTCTCCCACACCCTGGAACGGACCGCGGGTTACTATCTGCCGCTGATGGCCGGTGCGACGGTAGCCTACGCCCGCTCGGTGACGCAACTGGCAGAAGATATGCAATGCATCCGTCCCACCGTGATCATCGCTGTGCCGCGTATCTTCGAGCGGATCTATGCACGCCTGCAGGAGCAGTTGAAACAGCGTTCGTTGCTGGCTCGGGGGCTGTTCCGGCTGACCCTGCACTGCGGCTTCATCCAGTTCGAATATCAGATGGGACGGCAGGGCTGGTCGCCGAAGTTGCTGCTGATGCCGCTGTTGCGGCGTCTGGTGGCCGACAAGGTGCTGGCGCGTCTGGGCGGACGGCTGCGCGGGGCGATTAGCGGTGGCGCCGCGCTCTCCCCCGATGTGTCGCGTTTCATGCTGAGTCTTGGTCTGCCGATCCTGCAGGGGTACGGCCTGACCGAAACCAGTCCGGTGATCAGTGTCAATCCGATGGATAACGTCAAGGTTGACAGTGTTGGTGTGCCGTTACGGGGGGTTGAGGTACGCATTGGTGAGAATGACGAGTTGCTGGTGAAGACTCCGGGCAGGATGCTCGGCTACTGGAACAACCATGCCGCCACCGCGGAAATGATCGATGCCGAAGGTTGGCTGCATACCGGTGATCAGGCGCGCATCGATGAACAGCGCCACATCTACATCACTGGCCGTCTCAAGGATATTCTGGTGCTCTCCAACGGCGAGAAGATCCCACCCAGCGATATGGAGATGGCGATCGCCCTCGATCCGCTGATCGAACAGGTGTTGGTGGTGGGTGAGGGCAAGCCCTATCTGGCCGCGCTGTTGGTGGTGAATGCCGATCTGTGGGAGGGGCTGGCCCGGGAGTTCGGGTTCGACCCGGAGCAGCCACAAAGTCTGGATGACGCTGCCCTGCAACAGGCCTTTATCCAGCGCATTCGCAGTGCGCTGAAGGACTTTCCGGGCTACGCTAAGATTCGCCGGGTGGCGTTGCTGCTGGAGCCCTGGAGCGTTGAGAATGGTCTGCTCACGCCGACGCTCAAGGTCAAACGGCCCAAGGTGCTGAAGCGCTATGCGGAACAGATGGCAGCGCTCTATAGCTCAGAGCACTAACGGCGCTTGTCGCTTTTTAATGTTGCGTGTCATCGATTGGCTACCTAGAATGGGCACCTCAGCGGGTGTAGTTCAATGGTAGAACTTCAGCTTCCCAAGCTGACTACGTGGGTTCGATTCCCATCACCCGCTCCAATCCTCGGCTGCAAGCCTCTGCAGTGCAACGATCCGTTTTCACCTGAACATCCAACTATTCTGCACCAGCTAAAGCAGGGTAAAGCAAGGCTCGATCTGTGGTGGAATTGTGCTACACATCCAGACAGGGCTGAGTAAGGATGGTGGAAAACGCAAGCCAGATTTTCGACCAGAAATTTTTAGAGGGAGAATGAAATGGGGAAGGTCTTGAAGATTGTTGGCGGACTAATTGGCCTAGTGGTGGTGTTGATCATCGCTGCAGTGCTGGCGATACCGATGGTTGTGGATCCCAACGACTATAAACAGGAGATCATCAGCCAGACGAAGTCCGCCACCGGCAGAGACCTGAAGATCGATGGCGATATCGGCCTGTCGATCTTTCCCTGGCTTGGGGTCGAGATTAACGGGCTGCATCTTAGTAACGCCAAGGGATTCGGTGATACTCCCTTTGCCGAGGTCAGGCATCTCCAGGTGCGGGTCAATCTGATACCGCTCATCTTTACTCAGTCATTGGAGATCGACAAGGTAAAGCTTGCCGGACTTAAGCTGAACCTGGCAAAAAACAGTCAGGGTGTCAGCAACTGGGATGATATGACCGGGGGGCAGTCCGAAGAAGCCTTGGCCTCTACTGAACCGGCAGGTGAAGCGCCTGCCGATACCACCGCCGGTGGCGGTCTGCAGGGGCTGTCGATCGGTGGTGTGGCGATCTCTGATGCGCATATTGTGTGGGACGATCAGTCCACCGGCGAACATTTTGAAGTCAAGCAGCTGTTGCTAGAGACCGGCGCGATGGCTCCCGGTCGGGCGGTGGATATGCGCCTCGCGCTAGGCCTCGACAGTGCCCAGCCGGCCCTGCGTAGTGAGTTTGATCTGCGTGGCAGACTGATGGCCGACCCGGCACAGGGCAGCTTCTCAATGGAGGCGCTTGAGCTACTGCTGAAGGTGAGCGGCGAGGGTCTGCCCAAAGCGGGGGTGAAGGCAAAGCTCAGTGCCGATCTCTACCTCAATCAGGCACAAGATCTGCTGGAGGTGAAAAATCTGCTGCTGAGCTCTGAAGATCTGCGCCTCAGTGGTGCGATCAATGGCCAGGCCATCAGCAGTGCTCCACGCTTTGATGGCCAACTGAAACTGGCGCAGTTCAGCCCCCGCAACTGGATGCAGAAGTTTGACCTGCCACTGCCGCAGACGGCGGATCCTAGCGTGCTGGGCAAGCTGGCGATGGCGCTTGTGTTCGAGACTCAGCCGCAGCGGATCGACCTGAAAAACTTTGAGATGCAGCTCGATGAGAGCCAGATCAAGGGTGATTTTACTTTGATCGATCCAGCCTCTCCGGCCTATCGATTCCACCTTGACCTGGACAAGATCGATGTCGACCGCTACCTGCCACCGGCCGTAGACAAGCCAGAGAAAAAGCCGGTTGCGAGCAGCAAAGACAGTGGTGATAAGCCGCTGTTTCCGGTGGAGCTGCTGCGCAAGCTCAAGCTGGATGGCACCCTGCGGGTCGGCAGCATTAAGGCCAACAATATCCAGGCTGAGGCGATCAAGGTGGTGATCAAGAGCAAAGGCGGTCAGCTGCATATCGACCAGCAGGTGGGGCGTTTCTACAACGGTCAACTGAAAGGTGTGCTGGATCTGAATGTGAAGGGCAAGCAACCGACGCTGAAGATCAAGCAGAGCGCCAGCAAGATCCAGGCCGGGCCTCTGGTGAAAGATCTGACGGGACAGGATCGTTTCGATGGTGTCGGCGGCTTCAGCGCTAATCTCAGTAGCCGCGGCCAGACCCTGACCCAGCTCAAGCGTGGCCTCAACGGCAATCTCAAAATGGAGTTCCTCAATGGTGCGGTGAAGGGGGTCAACCTGGCAAAGATGTTGCGGGATGCCAAGGCGCGACTCTCCGGCAAGAAACCGACGAACTCAGTCGAGCCGGAGCAGACAGACTTCTCTGAGCTGACCGCCAGCGCGGTGATCCGCAATGGTCTGCTCACTAACAAGGATCTGCTGGCCAAATCCCCCTTCCTGCGGGTAAACGGCTCCGGACGGGTCGATCTGGTTGGAGAGAGCCTCGATTATGTGGTTAGGCCGGTAATCGTCAGTACCACCAAGGGGCAGGGCGGCGAGGGGCTGGATGATCTGAAAGGAATTCCAGTGCCGGTCCACCTCAAGGGGCCCTGGTCCAAGCTCGACTGGAATATCGATCTGGGCAAGGTGCTGGCCGAAAGCCAGAAGGCGAAGCTGAAAGAGACGCTGAACAAGAAACTTGATGGCCAGCTCAAAGATAAGCTGCCGGGTGGGCTGCAGGATAAACTTAAAGGGGGGCTGAAAGGCCTGTTCTAAACCCAGGGTCGGGAGTTTGCAGGGCGGCCTTCCAAACTCCCGACTGATCTCTCTGAATGAATCCTTCTGAATTTTCCAAGCAAGTCATCGACTGGCAACAGCGTTGCGGGCGTAATGATCTGCCCTGGCAGGGCAGTGGCGATCCCTACCGGGTCTGGGTCTCTGAGATCATGCTGCAGCAGACTCAGGTGGCCAAGGTGATCCCCTATTTCGATCGTTTCATGGCGCGTTTTCCCGATCTGGCCAGCCTGGCTGCTGCTGCCGAAGATGAAGTGTTGCACCTCTGGTCCGGGTTGGGCTATTACGCTCGGGCACGTAATCTGCGTAAGGCGGCCGAGGTGGTGCAGGGGCATTTCTCGGGCCGTTTTCCTGAGGCTATCGAGGCGCTGGAGAGTCTGCCGGGGATCGGCCGCTCCACCGCTGGGGCGATCCTCTCACTGGCCCTGGGACAGAGCCAGCCGATTCTCGATGGCAATGTCAAACGGGTGCTGGCGCGTCACTTCATGGTGGAGGGGTGGCCTGGTCGCAGTGCGGTGGCAAAACGGCTCTGGGAGCTGACCCGGCAGCTCACCCCACAGCAGGAGGCGGCGGCCTACAATCAGGGCATGATGGATCTGGGGGCGACCATCTGCACCCGAGGCATTCCCCGTTGTGATCTCTGCCCGCTGGGCGACAGCTGTCAGGCTCGCGAGCAGGGATGCCAGCTGGCGTTTCCCGAACCACGCCCCGCAAAGACCTTGCCGGTCCGCTCGACCCGTATGCTGCTGGTGCAGAATGGTGCTGGGCTTGTGTTGTTGGAGCGGCGTCCGCCGGTGGGTATCTGGGGCGGTCTCTGGAGTCTTCCGGAGTGCCCGCCGGATATTGATCTGCGAGCCTGGTGTGAGGCGCATTTTCGCGCCGAGCTGAAACAGATCCGCGAGTTGCCTGCGCGTCGCCACAGCTTCTCCCATTTCCATCTCGACATCACGCCACTCGAACTGCAGCTCAAATTCCCTGACAATTGTGTCATGGATGCTGCCGCGCGGGTCTGGTATAACCCCGCGATGCCTGATGAACGGGGACTGGCTGCGCCAGTAGCCCGAATCATCGAAGAGTCCAGCCAAGCGAGAGGAGAGAGCCGATGAGTCGTATAGTGCAATGCGTTAAATTGAAGCGGGAAGCGGAAGGGCTCGAGCGTCCAACCTATCCGGGTGAGCTGGGGCAGCGGATCTTCGACAACGTCTCCAAAGAGGCCTGGCAGGAGTGGCTGCGCTTTCAGACCATGCTGATCAATGAAAACCGCCTGAGCCCGGTCGACCCCAAGGCGCGCAAATTTCTCGAACAGCAGATGGAGAATTTTTTCTTTGGTGAAGGGACCGAGCTGCCGCCCGAATTTGTTCCCCAAAAGTGAGCTGGTGGTAGCAGAAGAAAATCGCGGCTGGCCTCTTGACTAACTGCTGCAAGATCGCTGTAATACGCGCTCTCAAACGCGGCCAGGTAGCTCAGTCGGTAGAGCAGGGGACTGAAAATCCCCGTGTCGGCAGTTCGATTCTGTCCCTGGCCACCATATAAGATAGAGGCCCGCAGCTTATCGGCTGCGGGCCTTTTTCGTTTCTGGCCGACCTATTTCACTCTGTCTGCAAGCGCCCGCGCCAGGCCTCCATCTCATCAAGCTTCGCCTGCTGATCGGTGTGCTGGTAGAGCCGTATTAGATCCTCCACCACAGCCAGGGTGCCGCTGCGATCTGTCAGCCACAACCGTATCGAGAGCGCACGCTGCAGCAGGCTCTCCGTCTTGTTCCAGGCGGCTTGGGTGATGTGGATGCGGGCTTGGCTGTGCAGTGTGGTGGCGATGCCGCGCCGGTCGCCGGCCTTGCGGTAGAAGTCGAGGGCGAGCTCATACTGGAGCAGGGCCTCTGTCTCGCGGCCGGCGCTCTGCTGTAGTTTTCCGCGCAGCCGGTGTAACAACCCTTCCAAGGCCGGGCGGCGCCTGAAGAACTCCTCATCCAGCGCATTGTCGAGCCGCTCCAGCCACAGCGGGGCGTCGGCTGCGTCGATCTCGCAGGCGATGCTGGCACGGCTGGCGAGTGCGCTCATCGACTCGTCTGTGAGTTTTTGGCTCAGCAGTTGTTTGTCGTTGAAGCTGGGCAGGATCGGTTCGAGGGCCGCGATGGCGTCGGCATGATTCTGTTGTTTGAAGGCGAGGGAGGCGCGTAGCAGGTTGATGCGTGCGCGGTAGCGATGCAGGTTGGCGGCCTCGACCAGGCGGGTTAGCTCCAGCAGACGCTGTTCGACCGCCGGGTAGTTGCCGATTGCCAGTGCGGTTTCGATCAGGTTGATCGAACTCTGGGCGATGCCATCTAGGTCATCCACGCTGCGGTAGAGTTTGAGTGCCTGGGAGAACTGGCGAGCGGCGGTGCGGTAGTCATTGTTATTGTAGGCGCGGGTGCCACGTTGCAGTTCACGTTCACCCTGAATCTGCGTCTCCGGGCGCAGGTCGGGGGTACCGACGCAGCCGCCCAGGCCGAGTAGGAGCAGAATGAGCCAGAAGAGGCTAATCGATGATGGGATGGACATCGATCATCTTCTCCTCCTCGGTGGGACGGATCGCCGAGGAGACGGGCCAGACCCGCTGCAATCCCTCCAGGGTGCGGTCGGTAGACTGCAGCATCAGCTGCAGGTGGGTGACCAGGTCGGGCAGTTGCTGGATCTCCATGTTGATGGTCTGCATGGAACTGTTCATCTGGCCGACCAGCTGGCGGGAGTCGGCGATCAATCCATCCATCTGATGGGTCATGTTCTGGGTCTCCCGGGAGAGGGCGACCATACTCTCTAGCACTGGCTTGAGTTCGCTGACGCGATCACGGGTCTGCGCCATGGTCTGCTCCATGTGCGTCACGGTGCGGGTAAAGCTGCGCTCCAGCCGCTGGTCGTAGATGGCACGGCCGAGCACCCCCTTGCCAGAGTTGACCTGATTGGTGAGGTCTCGCAGGTTGGCAACGGTGGTGTTGATCCCCTCAGCCGTGGCGGCGATCTGTGCCGGGTCGATGGCGCTGACCACCCGCGCGATGCCGTCCAGGGTCTGGCGCACCTTCTCCATGATCGGTGTCAGCTCATTGAGCAGTTCATCGGCGCTCATCGGCTCCTCGATTAGGATGGTGGAACCGTCGCGCAGCATCGGTAGTTGCGGCGAGCCGGCACTGATCTCGATCACCGCAGTACCGATGATGGCCAGCTTGCTCAGTGCACCGCGGGAGTCCTGCCGGATCAGGTTCTGGAACCCTTCGTAGACGAAAAAACTGATGTGGATGCGGTTGTCAGCGGCGATGCCGATCGACTGTACCCGGCCGACCTCGATCCCAGAGACCTTGACCAGCGAGTCGGTGGCGATGCCCTGGGCGTTACGCAGGTAAGTGTGGTAGGTGATGCGGTTCTCGAATAGGTGGGTGGTCTTGCCCTGCACCACCACCAGACCGATCAACAGGGCCAGCGCCACCATCACAAACAGACCGGCCAGTCGCTCCCGCAGGGTGTAGTTGAGGCGGTGGACGTAGTGTATCTGCTGATGTTGCGGTGCCGGGGTCATTGAGCCTCACTAAAGATGTCGCGCTGTGCTCTCTGCTGATGAATGTAATAGCGGACGACATCTTCAGGACTGGAGACAAAATCCTCCCAGTTGTGAAATGAGAACCATCCTGAGCGACTGTGAAACAGTACCCGCCCGGCGTAACGGTGCACCAGTTCCGGGTCGTCGGTGGAGATGATCAGGGAGATTTCAGGGAATAGCTGCGGTACCCGTTGCAGCAGGAAATCAGCCAAATGCTGGCGGGCTGGCCGGCTCAGGCCGAAGAAGGGGTTGTGGGCGAAGAGCGCCTTGGGGCACAGCATCAGCGCCCGGGCGATGCCCAGATGACGCTGCTGCAGCGGTGTCATATAGGCCGGCAGCAGGCTGTGGTCCATCTGTCCCTGCATGGCGCCGAGCAGGGCCTGCTCACGCAGGGCGATGGTTTGCTCGTCGTCCTGCTGGTGGTAGTGGGCTGCCAGCTTCAGGTTGTCCAGGCCGCTGAGCACCGAGAGCAGCGGGATGGCGTGATCTACATAGCCTAGGCTCTGGCGCAGTTGCTGCCAAGGCAGGGAGAATGGCGCATCGCCGATGGCATCTCCCAACAGGATTTCGCCACGGCTTATGGGCTCGACCGCGGCCAGAATGCGTAGATAGGCGCGCAGCGCCTCAGGCTCTTCGCCGAGCAGAAAGATCAGTTCGCCGCGATGAATGCGTAGATCCAGCGGCAGGCAGGGTTCGCCGTTCGGCTGATGCTTCGGACAGGCGGCCTGGACCTTGATCAGCAGATGCTCGTCGGCGCTTATTGAAGGCTCTCGGTCGCTCATATCAGAATCAGCACAAACACTCCGTCGAGCACAAATACCATCACCAGGGAGTTGACGATCGCCTTCTGCGTCACCTGTGGGACCTGGGTGACCGACTGGCCGACACTCAGCCCTTTCAGGCAGGCATTGGCGCCGATCACCAGGCCGAACAGCAGGTTTTTGATGAAGAACAGCAACAGATCGAGGGGTTCAAAGGCGGATACCACGGCAAACAGGTATTTGAAGTTGGAGGTCGATTCCAGTAGTGCTGCTAGGGTGATGCCGGTGACCAGGGAGAAGGCGGAGAAGTAGATCGCCAGCACCAGCTGTGCGATCACCATGCCGATCAGGCGTGGTGAGACAAAAAAGGCGTGCACGTCGATGCCAAGCAGTTCCAGCCCCTCCACCTCCCGGTTGAGGCTCATGTTGCCCAAGTCGACCGCGATGGCCGAGCCGGAGCGGCCGATCATCACGATGGCGGTAAGCAGAGAGCCGAACTCCAGCGCTACCAGATTTGCCAGCAGGCTGGCCACATCGGCCTCCTGGCCAAACACCTGCGCGGCGAAGATCAGCTGGGTGGTGACGCTCAGCCCCACCGCCAGAGCGAGGATGGTGATGGTGGGCAGGGCATCGATGCCAGAGAAGATCAGCTGGGTGATCGAGGCGGCACGGCTGGCGCGGTTGAACAGCCCGCCGCGGTTGCGCCAGCTGCGCATCACCGCCATCACGAAGACCACCAGATCGATGATATAGAGCAGGTAGTTGAGGGAGCGTCGTCCGAGCAGACTGATCAGGTTGAGTGAAGCGGTTTGGGACATGATGGGGTGTGGTGAAGCTCTTTTGTTTACAGACTATAGTGCCTTTTGTGTTCGCTACTTGTTATTGGCGGCAGGCGGGTTGGGAACTGTGAATCCAATCAATATGCCGGGTAGAGTTGGTTGATGTTTGAGATCAGAAGGAGTGTGTTATGGAGAAAGCCAAAGTCGCAGCGTCCCAACCGGTGAGTGTCGAGTTGGACGAGGGCAGAGAATACTGGTGGTGTGCCTGCGGGCGCTCTCAAACCCAGCCGTTTTGCGACGGCTCCCACCAGGGAACGGGCATAAATCCGCTGGGCTTCAAGGCCGACAAGAGCGGCGAAGCCTGGCTCTGTATGTGCAAACAGACGAAGACCCCGCCCTACTGCGATGGGAGTCACGCCTCGCTTGAAGAGTAGCCGCTGAGCCGGGTCTGTTGTCGCAGTCGGTTAGCCGCGGTCGGTGTTGAGGATGGCCTCTGCTTCTAGGGAGAGAGGGATAAGGTCGTGTGGGCCCAGCTGCGGGAGTGAGTCATAGCCCATGATTCGCAGGTAGCCGGCGAGGATCTCCCGGCTGCCATTGAGAAAGTTGCCAACCCGCTCTGCCCCTTTGTCGATATCGATGCGCCGACGCAGTTCGGCCTGCTGCGAAGTGATGCCTACCGGACACTCGTTGGAGCCGCAAGCGCGGTAGTATTCGCAGCCCAAAGCAAACAGCGCCGCAGTGGCTAGGGCACAGGCATCGGCGCCCAGCGCCAGCGCCTTGAGCATCTCATCGGGGGTGCGGATGCTGCCAGTGGCGATCAGACTGACCGGGCGCTCCGGGTGTTGCCGATTGTGTGCATTGATCAGCCGCCGTGCAATCGGCAGCGCTTTCACCAGTGGCATGCCGAATTGATCCCGCACATGCACAGGGGCGGCACCGCTGCCGCCGCCAAAACCGTCGATGGTGATGAAGTCGGGTTGCAGCGAGAGCGCCGCCTGGGTGTCTGTCATGACATCGTTGGCGGCAAACTTGATGCCAATGGGGCGCTCGCCGCCATCCAGGGCGCGAATCTCTTCGATTCGCCGAGCGAGCCCTGTGAGACTGTCGATATCGGGAAAGCGGGCCGGCGAGTGGGCGCTGGTGCCCGGCGCGAGCCCTCTAACCTGGGCGATCTCACCCTTGACCTTGCCGCCGGGTAGTTCGCCACCCAGGCCGGGTTTGGCCGACTGCCCCAGTTTGATCTCCAGCGCATCGGCGAGGAGGATATTCTGCTCATTCCAGCCGAAGTAGCCGCTCGCCATCTCGAGGATATAGCGCTTCGCCGCCTGCCGCTCCTGCGGCAGCAGGCCGCCCTCGCCGGAACCGATCAGGCTGTTGGCCGCTGTTGAGCCCTGTGCCAGGGCGATCTTCGCCTCCTTGGAGAGCGCGCCAAAGGACATGTGGGAGATGTAGACGGGCAGCGCTAGTCTGAGTGGTCTGCCGGCGCCTTGGCCGATGCTGACGGCGGTCTGCACCGTCTCCTCTGCCAGCCTGGGGAGTTGCTGCAGCTGTCCCGCCTTGAGGTGGAAATGGCTGAAGTCGATGAACTCGGAGAGTTGCTGGGGTGGCGCGCCCATCGCCTCGACGGTGGGTCGGCCTCCCTTGGCGAGGCGTTTGATCAGGGCATGGCCGCGCATCCTGCTGCCAGCGTCGCCACTCACCCTGATAGCCGGAGAAGCTGGCCGTCGGCAGCGGCGGCACCGCATCGGCATCTACATAGACCCCATCGTCGCGCAGTTCGGCGGGAAAGGTGGCGATGCGGTCGTGGGGGTTGTAGGGGGATACGCCGGTTTCCAGGTCGAAGTTCCACTGATGCAGTGGGCAGATCGCCTCGCCGTTCTGCACCCGACCACGGGATATCTGCCCCTCCCGGTGCGGACAGCGGTCGTCGAGGGCGTAGACCCGGCCCTGATCGAGAAACAGCGCCAGTGGACGGCCGTTGACCACCACCCGGTGGCCCTCGCCCTCACGCAGTTGCTGGAGATCACAAACACGTGTTGGTTGCTTCATCCTGCTCTCCTCCATGGTGATGTCGGATGTGGCAATACCATTTAGATTTTAGTGCCGCCCAGGCGTATCCACTCCGCCTGTTGCTGTGCTGGCTGCATCTCGGCGAATGGGTGATAGGCAGCGCTGACCTGTTCCGCCTGCTCCTGCAGTATGCCGGAGAGGGCAAAGGGTGCGCCGGGCTGGATCAGCTGCATCAGTGTGGATGCGAGCTCGATTAGCGGTCCGGCAAGGATATTGGCCAGCAACAGGTCGTTTTCGGTTTGCGGGGTCTGCTCTGGTAGGCAGATCTCCAGCCGTCCAGCGACGCCGTTTTTCTCGGCGTTGGCCTGGGTTGCCTCCAGCGCTTGGGGGTCGTAGTCCACCGCGATGGCGTGTTCCGCCCCCAGCAGCAGCGCGGCGATGGCCAGAATGCCCGAGCCGCAGCCGTAATCGATGATGCGTTTGCCGCGCAGATCCTGCCCCTCCAGCCATTCCAGGCAGAGCGCGGTGGTGGGGTGGGTGCCGGTGCCGAAGGCGAGGCCGGGATCGAGCTTGACCAGCACGGCATCGCTTGCCGTCACCTGCTGTCCATCAGGGCAGATCCATAGTCGCTGGCCGAACTGCATCGGCTTGAAGTGCTCCAGCCAGGTCCGCTCCCAGACCTGGTCTTCGAGGCGCTCGATGTTCAGGTTGAGGCTGACATCAGCGGCGAGTGCTTGGTTGAGGGCGGCGCGTAGTTCGTCGATGTTCCGCTCAGCCTCAAACAGAGCGGTGACGCGGGTAGCATGCCAGAGCCGCTCCTCGCCGGGTTTGGGTTCCAGCAGCGGTTGGTTGCCGGCGTCACCCAGCGTAACGGAGAGCGCACCGAGGCTCTCGAAAACCAGCTCCAGCAGCGGTGCGCGATCCTCGTCAGTCTCGATGGAGAGTTGCAGCCAGGGCATGGAATCAATCTTGAATTGTGAATGTTGAATTATGAATTAGGGTGCACGCAATGCGTGCACCCTAATTCAAGGTGGAAATTCAACAGTGGCTCGTCAGAGCCCCAGTTTCTCTTCCAGATAGTGGATGTTGGCACCGCCAGCCTGGAAGGCGGCGTCCTTCATGATCTCCTGCTGCAGCGGGATGTTGCACTTGATGCCGCCAATCACCATCTCGGCCAGGGCGATGCGCATCCGCGCGATGGCGGATTCACGAGTGTCACCGTGGGTGATCAATTTGCCGATCATCGAGTCGTAGTGGGGCGGCACCCGGTAGCCATTGTAGATGTGGCTCTCGACGCGCACCCCCATGCCGCCCGGCACATGCAGCTGGGTGATGGTGCCGGGGCTGGGCATGAAGTTTTTCGGATCTTCGGCGTTGATACGGCATTCCACCGCATGGCCGCGCAGCGTTACATCCTCCTGCGTGAAGCTGAGGGGCTCACCGGCGGCGATCATGATCTGTTCGCGCAGGATGTCGATACCGGTGACCATTTCGGTGACCGGGTGTTCAACCTGTACGCGAGTGTTCATTTCGATGAAATAGAACTCGTCGTTCTCGTAGAGAAACTCAAAGGTGCCGGCGCCGCGATAACCGATCTGGCGGCAGGCCTCGGCGCAGCGTCCACCCACTTTGGCGCGCTGTTCCGGGGTGATGCCGGGGGCGGGGGCCTCTTCCACTACCTTCTGATGGCGCCGCTGCATGGAACAGTCGCGTTCGCCCAGATGCACTGCGTTGCCGTGAGTGTCGGCCAGTACCTGGAACTCTACGTGACGCGGGTTCTCCAGGTACTTCTCCATGTAGACCGTGCCGTTGCCGAAGGCCGCTTCCGCCTCGGCCTTGGTCATCGCCACCGAGTTGAGCAGGCTAGCTTCGGAGTGAACCACCCGCATGCCGCGACCACCGCCGCCGCCAGCGGCCTTGATGATCACCGGATAGCCGATCCGCTGGGCGATCTCTTTGGTGCGCTTGGCGTTACCGTCGATTGGGCCGTCGGAGCCGGGTACTGTAGGCACACCGGCCTTCTTCATCGCCTCGATGGCGGCCACCTTGTCGCCCATGGTGCGGATGGTCTCCGCCTTCGGGCCGATGAAGATGAAGCCGGAGTTCTCCACCCGCTCAGCAAAGTCGGCGTTCTCCGAGAGGAAGCCGTAGCCGGGGTGAATCGCCATCGAGTCGGTGACCTCGGCGGCGCTTATCAGGGCGGGGATGTTGAGATAGCTGTCGGCCGATGGGGCCGGGCCGATGCAGACCGACTCATCCGCCAGCAGCACGTGTTTCAGGTCCCGGTCGGCTTCGGAGTGGACGGCGACAGTCTTGATGCCGAGCTCTTTGCAGGCGCGCAGGATTCGCAGCGCGATCTCCCCCCGGTTGGCGATAACGATCTTGTCTATCATGGCGCTTCTCAGTCGATGATGAACAGGGGTTCGTTGTATTCGACTGGCTGGCCGTTATCCACCAGGATCTTCTTCACCACGCCCGCCTTGTCGGATTCGATCTGGTTGAGGATCTTCATCGCCTCGATGATGCAGAGGGTGTCACCAACGGCAACGCTCTGGCCCTCCTCGACGAACGATTTGCTGCCCGGCGAGGGGGCGCGGTAGAAGGTGCCGACCATCGGGGATTTGACCGCGTGTCCCTGGATCTCCGCTGCGGCTGCAGGGGCTGCCTCTGCGACCGGGGCCGGGGCGGGTGCCGCGGCGGGCGCCGCCACTGGGGCTGCGGCAACCATCTGAGTCGGCATCGAGCTGTTGCGGCTGATGCGCACCGACTCCTCGCCTTCGTGGATCTCGATCTCGGCGATATCGGACTCTTCGAGCAGTTCGATCAGTTTTTTGACTTTGCGGATATCCATAGTGTTGATACTCGTTCAGTTGTTGTCTGCCGCAAGCAATCGGCTGGCTGCCTGCAGGGCAAGTTCGTAGCCCTGGGCGCCAAGCCCGGTAATCACGCCGACGGCGATATCGGACAGGTAGGAGTGTGCACGGAAGGGTTCCCGCGCATGGACGTTGGAGAGATGCACTTCGATGAAGGGGATTGCGACCCCGGCAAAGGCATCCCGCAGCGCGATGCTGGTATGGGTGAAGGCGCCCGGGTTGATGATAATGAAGCCGATCCCCGCGCTACGCGCCTGGTGGATCAACTCTATCAGTTCGTGCTCGGCGTTGCTCTGATGGAAGCGCAGCCGATGGCCCTGGGCCTCGGTCAGTTGCTCCAGGTGCTGGCGGATATCTTCCAGGGTATCGTGACCATAGATCTCCGGCTCGCGGGTGCCGAGAAGGTTCAGGTTAGGGCCGTTCAGTACCAGAATGGTCGCCATCGTCTCGAGTCATCCATAGGAGTTTGTGTGATGCCCGGCGGAACGTCCCATAACAATGCAAAAACCACTGGGTCTCCAGTGGTTGGACGGAATTGCCGAATTCATGCGGATTTTGCAAAAGTCCAGTGGTTTTGTCCAGTTTTATGCGCAGTTCCACACCAGATCGTTGCAAGATTTGGATGCTTTTTGGCCTCACGACGGCGCTTGGAGGATCCAAAGCCTGTTGCCGTATGGCGCCGAATTATATGCCTGATCAGCACGCTAGAGTAGTGGCATGATCACTTCATGCAGTCGCTCTTCTGCCAGCTCGCCATAGTGAGAGAAGACTAGCCTACCGGCACGGTCGAACAATGCGGTGAAGGGCAGCCCCTGAAAACGGTTGCCGAGCCCGCGTGCCAGGGCGATCTCTGACCTGCCGCCGAGCAGCAGCGGATAGTTGATCGCCAGCTCCTGGGCGCGCTCCCTGGCCGGCTGAGGCAGGTCGAGGGTGATGCCGACCATCTGCAGGCCACGCTCGCCCAACTCGCGTTGCAGCCGGACCAGCCCCGGGATCTCCCGCCGGCAGATCGGATTCCATGCCGCCCAGAAGTGCAGTACGACCACCTTGCCTGACCAGTCGCTGCTGGCGATGGGTTCTCCCTGCAGGTTCGCCAGTTGCAGTGCCGGCAGCTGGTGGATGGTGATCGGTCCCTGGTGTGGATTGGGTTCAATGGCCAGCTCGGTTGGCTGCTGCAGTGTCCGCAGCCCCCACCAGCCAGCCAGCAGCAGGGCCGCGATCAGCAGGGTCTGCAGGGCGCGGCCGGGTGTGCTCAGCGGATCGCCTCGGCGACGTGGGTGGCAAACTCATCGGCGCCTTTGAATCCGACGACTCGGAAGCGTTTGCGCTCCTTGCCATCGCTGCCGTAGAAGATGATTGCCGGCGGCCCGGGCAGGCCGAAGTGGCCCTGCAGCAGTGCCTGGTCCGTCGCGTCGTTGGCGGTGACGTCAGCCTGTAGCAGTAGCACACCGTCGAGCGCGGCGATGACCTTGGGGTCGGCGAAGGTGTACTTCTCCATCTCCTTGCAGGAGATGCACCAGTCGGCGTAGAAATCGAGCATCACCGGCCTGCCTGCGGCGCTTGCCTGGGCCACCTCTCGCTGCAGGTCGGCCAGGCTCTTGATGCGTTTGAATCTGAGCTCCTCGGTATGGCCGGCAGCCGCGCCACCGGACGCCACCAGCCCGCGCAGCGGTTGCAGTGTATCTTTGCCACCCGCCGCGGCACCTATCAGCAGCAGTGCGCCGTAGATCAGGAGCACCATGCCAAGCCCCTTCCATAACTTCTGCCAGCCGCCGGCCTCGATCTCCAGATGGCGCAGTGCACCCATGTAGATGGCAGAGACCACCAGCAGCATGCCCCACAGGAACATCGCGATGTCAGCGGGGATGATGCGCTCCAGCATGAAGATGGCAACACCCAACATGGCGACGCCGAACACCGCCTTGACCGTATCCATCCAGCGGCCGGCCCTGGGCAGCAGCTTGCCGGCGGATGTGCCGATGGCGATCAGCGGTGCGCCCATGCCCATGCTCAGGGCAAACAGGGCCAAACCGCCGAGCAGTGCATCGCCGGTCTGGCCGATGTAGATCAGCGCGCCGGCCAGCGGCGGCGCCACGCAGGGCCCGACAATTAGTGCGGAGAGAAAACCCATTATCGCGACCCCGGCCAGTGAGCCCCCCCGCTGCTTGTTGCTGATCTCTGAAAGGCGGCTCTGCAGGCTGCTGGGCAGCTGCAGTTCGTAAAAGCCGAACATGGAGAGCGCCAGCAGGACGAACACCAGGGCGAAGGTGGCGAGGACCCAGGGGTTTTGAAAGGCGACCTGCAGGTTCTCGCCGAACAGCCCGGCCAGCACCCCGGCCAGGGTGTAAGTGAGGGCCATTGCCAGCACATAGACCAGAGAGAGGGTGAAGGCCTTGCGGGTGGTGATCGTGCCGCCATGACCGGCGATGATGCCAGAGAGGATCGGGATCATCGGGAAGATGCAGGGGGTAAACGCCAGCCCCAGCCCCATCACGAAAAAGAGCCCGATCACCAGCAGGGAGCTGCCGCCAGCCAGGGTGGCGGTGATCTGATCGACCTCAGAGAGCGGGATGCTGCTCTCGGCAGTTGCCGGTGTCGCGGCAGGCGTGACCTCTGCAGGTGCGGTCTCCGCTGCTGCAGCCTCGCTTATTCCCGGCAGGGCCAGGGTGAATTCGCGACGCTGCGGCGGATAGCAGACGCCGATCTCGGCGCAGCCCTGGTAGCTTGCTTCCAGCACGATCTCGGTAGCCGCGGTGTTGCTGCGCGTGAGCGGCAGCAGCAGTTCGATCTGGTCGTGATAGACCGCCACATCGCCGATCGTCCCGTCTGGGGTGGGTGAGTCTTTCTTGATATCAGGCTCGGGCAGCTGATAGTCGCCGAGGGCGACACCGTCCGCCTCGATCAGCGCCAGCTTGATCTTGTCGTGGTAGAGATAGGTGCCTGGGGCGATCTCCCAGCGAAGGCGCAGCCGGCGGCCATCCTCGACGATGACCGCGAGTTTGTAGGCCTCTTCCGGCGGCAGCAGTTCGCCACCCTCATCGTTAGCAAACAGGGGGGCAGTGGCGGCAGTTTCACCCAGCAGGGGGAGTGGCGCGGGTGAAGCCTGCTGCGCTGCGGCAGGCTGCGGCGCCAGCGCCAGCGCCAGCTTGATCTCCTGAGAATGGGGCGGGAAACAGATGCCGAGATCGGCACAGCCTTGGGAGCGGGCCTCCAGGGTGATGGTCTCAGGGGCGCCTGGGTCGCGCTTGATCGGGATGCGCGCGCTGGCGTGGCCTCGGTAGATCGCCACCTCGCCGAAGAATTCGTCCTGCTTGATCTTCGCTTCGGAGAACTCCGGCTCGCCCAGCTCAATGCCCACCGCGTCGCTGCTGAAGCGGAGCTTGTCGCGGTACATATAGTAGCCGTCAGCGATCTGCCACTCTACCAGCAGGGTGTCGGGGTCGTCGCTGCGGGCGCTGATCTGAAATGCCTGATCCGGCATCAGTAGTTCGTCTTCAGCCCAAGCAAAGGGGGCGAGCAGCAGCCCCAGCAGGGTGATGATGAGGAAGGTCGTTATTCTATTGTTGTGCATTGCTCCACCCAGTTGAGATAGTCATCGAGCCCGCTTTCTACAGGGACTGCGATGATCTCTGGAAGTTCATAGGGATGTGATGCCCGGATTGCAGCTTCCATTGTTGGGTACTGCTTGGTTGTTGTTTTGATCAACATCTGCAGCTCCTCTGCTGTTTCCAGTTTGCCCTGCCATCGATAGATGGAGGTGGCTGGCGCGCTGAGGCTGACGCAGGCGGCAAGCCGTTGCTCCACCAGTTGTTGCGCCAGACGCAGGCCGGTCTCCCGGTCGGGTACGCTGCAGAGGCTGAGAAGCACCGATGTCGACATCGGGGAAAGATACTCTAAAAAAGGGCGGGGTGACAGCGTCCGCGGGGCTGCTGGCGGGTGGCGCGGGCTTGTCCTGAGTTCAGCTCGAGCGTACCCTGCTGCGGCATGAATCCGTTACTCATATTCCTACTGCTGTTTGTTGGCATCCCACTGGTCGAACTCTACTTTCTGATCCAGGTCGGCTCGCAGATAGGCGCCTTTGCCACCATCTTTCTCACCCTGCTGACCGCCCTGATCGGCGGTGCGATGGTGCGTCTGCAGGGCTTTTCGACGCTGATGCGGGTGCGTGGGGCGATGGAGCGTGGCGAGGTGCCCGCGATCGAGATGATGGAGGGGGCGGTGCTGCTGGTGTGCGGTGTACTGCTGCTGTTGCCTGGTTTTGTCACCGACTTTGTCGGCTTCATCTTTCTGGTGCCGCAGTTGCGCCGCTGGTTGATCAGCAGTGGGCTGCAAGGGGCCGGGGTGATGCGGCCGGTGCAGCGCAAACCCCACTCCCCACCCGGTCATCAGCGCACCATCGAAGGCGAATGCCGGCGCGAGGATGACCGCGAGGATGACTGAGCAGGCTGCTGTTCTGTCTGACTGCTACTGAAACGCCGGTAGTCGATCCAGCCGCTCGTCGATCTTCTTCAGCATGGCGTGGTAACGCGGGTCATCGACGCTGCCGAAGCGGCGTTCGAACTCCCGTTGCGGCATCTCGTCCGGCAGATCGGAGACCTTGAGGAAGAACGCCGCCTCCTGCTCGGCCCGGGCCAGCACCGCCTGCGCCCGCGCCGCACTGGCGGGGTTGAGCAGCTGCTCCGCCAGTCGCACACCAGCCCGGTTGGCGGCGATGTCGCTGAAGCTCAGGCCGTAGTCCTTGCCGCGGGTGTCGTAGATCTCCTTGAACTCACCGATGGCGAAGCTGATCTCGCTGTCGCCCAGCATCTGCATGGTGGAGGAGATGAAAACGTGCTGCACCATGTCGTGACGGCCGGCCAGCACCACATTTTTGCTGCGCTCGCGGCACTCGGCCAGCTCGCCGGTGCGGTAGTGGCCGAGGGCCCGCTCAAATCTCGGGCTGCCGAGAAAGATCCCCAGCGCCTGCAGCGCCGCTCGGTTCTCCTTCACTGCACTGGCGCCAGCAGCAGTGCGTTTGTTGGCAATCTCAAATAGCGGTGCGATGTAGGCGGTGGCGGAGGTGTCGATGGCGTGGGGGTAGAGTTGGTCGAGTTCGCAGAGCTTGGCGAAGTAGAAGCGCAGTCGCTCCGGGCTGACGCCGGCGCGCTGCTGGGCGACTTGGCGGAAGGTCGGCTTGAGCCACTGCTTCAGATTGGGCAGGGGCTGGAACACTGCGGTGACGCGATCGCCCTGGATGTCCACCGACTGGATCGCCTGCAGGATCGCGCTGCTCTGTTCGTCCTTCATCATCGCCTGCAGCAGGGTCTCGACCAGCTTCAGGGCGAGGGGGCCGGGGATCTCAGACTGGCCTACATAGACCGGTGCAAGGTGCAGACCGTAGTCTGATGGCACCACCCCCGCCTGGATGTTGATGAACCTGCCAAAAGGATTCTCCGGCAGATCCAGGGTGAAGCGCAGCTGCGCCTCTACTGGGGTTACATGGGCCTCGCCGTGCAGCCGGTGAATAGCGCGAGCTGCCACCGCCACCATGCCGTTGAGATCCTTCTCGCTGAGGACGATGGTCTCAGTTTGCGCCTCGGACTTGAGCTTCTTGCGCAGGTCGCTCAGCTTGGTTTTGGCCCGCACCGCCGCATCGGTGTTCATGCGCTGGGTTTCGCCCACCAGCGGCAGATCTTCGCTGATCGAGCTGAGGCTGCCGAGCATCAGCAGCGGGATCGCCAGAAACAGCAGCAGAAACAGCAGACCAAACGGAAAACGGAAACCCTTCTTCTTTCTTTTAACCATAGTTGCGACAGATTATTTTGGTGGACCGGGTTATCCGCTGCATGTTAGCAGGGGTGAGGGGGTTCGCCAAAAAAGGTGAGGTTGGCCCTAACAAGTCTATGCTTCATGTGTCTGCAAGCGGCCATGGTTGCCTGATCCCGGATGTTTGTAACTGGGGAATGCTGAAGCCCTGTCAAGGACGATCCTGGAAGAATTGACATCTGTTGTGTGATGCACCTACCTTTTTTTCAAAAGGGAAGTAAAATCATAATGGAAAGGATTCCATGCCCCACAGTATCGATGCTGAGACGAGGCCAGACACCGCCCTTGCCAGCCTTGTTCTCGCCGCTCGTTTTGAGGGCCTGCCCGCTAACCTCGACCAGGTTGCTCACCAGTCAGGCAAGTTGGGCGAATTCCTCTCCAGCGACGATAACCTGCGCGCCGCCAGGCGGCTTGGGCTCAAATCGAAGTCTATCCAGAGTCATTGGCGGCGTCTGGTCAGGACGGCGCTGCCCGCCATCGCCCGTCACAACGACGGCCACTATTTCATCATTGCCGGCTATGAGGGAGAGACGGAGAGGCTGCTGATCCAGGATCCGCTGGAGAGTCGCCCGCTGACCCTGCCCAAAGAGATCTTCGAGGCCGCCTGGTGCGGCGAGCTGACTCTCCTCACTAAACGCTCGCTGTTGCCGGGCCAGGGCAGCCGCTTCGATTTCAGTTGGTTCCTCCCCGCCATCGTCAAATACCGTCGGCTGCTGGGTGAGGTGCTGCTGGCGTCATTCTTCCTGCAACTGTTCGCCCTGGTCACGCCGCTCTTCTTCCAGGTGGTGATCGACAAGGTGCTGGTGCATCGGGGCATGACCACCCTGGATGTGCTCGCCATCGGCCTGCTGGCGGTGTCGCTGTTCGAGGTGGTGCTGGGTGGCCTGCGCACCTACCTCTTTTCGCATACCACCAACCGTATCGATGTGAGCCTCGGCGCCCGCCTCTTCGACCATCTGCTGCGTCTGCCGCTGGGCTATTTCCAGGCCCGTCGGGTGGGGGATTCGGTGGCCCGGGTGCGGGAGTTGGAGACGATCCGTGACTTCATCACCGGATCGGGCCTGACGGTGGTGATCGACCTCTTCTTCACCCTGGTCTTCTTTGTGGTGATGTACAGCTACCGCCCGACCCTGACCTGGGTGGTGCTGGGGGGCGATCCCCTTCTATCTGCTGCTGTCGCTCTTCGTCACCCCAATACCGCGCAGCCGGCTGAATGAGAAGTTTGCCCGGGGCGCGGAGAATCAGGCCTTTCTGGTGGAGTCGGTGAGCGGGGTCGAGACCCTCAAGGCGATGGCGGTAGAGCCGCAGATGCAACGCCGCTGGGAGGAGCAGCTTGCCGCCTACGTCAGCGCCAGCTTCAAGGCGGCCAACCTGGGCAATATCGCTGGCCAAGTCGCCGGGCTGATCAACAAGGTGACGACTGTGCTGATCCTCTGGATCGGTGCCACCCTGGTGATGAAGAATGAACTCAGTGTCGGTCAGCTGATCGCCTTCAACATGCTCGCAGGGCGGGTCAGCGGGCCGATCCTGCGGCTGGTGCAGCTCTGGCAGGATTTCCAGCAGGCCGGTATCTCGGTGCAGCGGTTGGGGGACATCCTCAATACCCCACCGGAGCCGGGCTACAATCCGGGCCGTGCCACCCTGCCCGCCCTCAAAGGCGAGGTGCGCTTCGAGCAGGTCGCCTTCCGTTATGGCCCGGATCGACCGCGGGTGCTGGATGGTATCGAGCTGCAGATAGAGCCAGGGGAGGTGATCGGCATTGTCGGCCGCTCCGGCTCTGGCAAGAGTACCTTCACCAAACTGATCCAACGGCTCTATGTGCCTGAAGCCGGCCGGCTGCTGATCGATGGGGTCGATCTGGCCCTGGTGGAGCCGGCCTGGCTGCGACGGCAGGTGGGGGTGGTGTTGCAGGAGAACCGGCTCTTCAACCGCACGGTGCGGGAGAATATCGCCCTGGCCGATCCGGCGATGTCGATGGAGCGGGTGGTGGCCGCCGCACAACAGTCGGGCGCCCATGCGTTCATTCTTGAGCTGCCGGAGGGCTACGACACCCTGGTGGGTGAGCAGGGCAGCAGCCTCTCCGGTGGCCAGCGCCAGCGCATCGCCATCGCCCGTGCCCTGGTCACCAACCCCCGTATCCTGATCTTCGATGAGGCCACCAGCGCACTGGACTATGAGTCGGAGCACATCATCCAGCAGAACATGCGCCAGATCTGCAAACAGCGAACTGTCTTCATCATCGCCCACCGGCTCAGTGCCGTGCGGGATGCCAACCGCATCATCGTCATCGACAGAGGGCGGATTGTGGAGCAGGGCAGCCATCAACAGCTGCTCAAGCAGGCCGGCATCTACGCCCAGCTTCACGCCCATCAGAGTGGCGACCAGCACGAGGTGCAGGCCTGATGAGCGGTAAGCAACAGTATCGCAGATCGGATGAACAGGTCTTTCTGCCAGCGGCGCTGGAGGTGTGCGATACACCGCCATCCCCCATCGGCCGGGCAATCAGCTGGAGCCTGATGCTATTTTTCCTGCTGGCGGTGATCTGGGCGCTGATCGGTCGGGTCGACATCGTGGCAGTGGCCCAAGGGCGGATCATCCCCAGTGGCCACAGTAAGCTGATCCAACCCCTGGAGAGTGGCCGGGTGATCCTGATCCATGTGCAAGAGGGCCAAGTAGTCAAAGCGGGTGAGCGGCTGATCGAACTCGACCCAACCACTACTCAGGCGGAGCTGGCTCGGCTACGACAAGAGTCGGAGCAGCTCAAGCAGAGAAAGCGACGCCTGCAACTGCTGAGTGAATGGATTGCCGATCCAGCCAAACAACAAAGTCGGCTGGATGACCGGCTCTCTCTTCTTGAAGCCAGCCTGCTGCAAAGCCAGTGGCGCGAGCACCGGGAGCGCCTCGCCACCCTCAACACCGAATTGGCCAGGCACCGGGCCGAGCGCGACACCCTGGAGCGGCAGATCGACAAGCTCGCTGCGACCCTGCCGCTGATCGCCCAGCGTGCCGACGATATGCAGACCCTACTCAAGACCAACGCAGTGGCGCGCCACCGGGTGTTGGAGGTGGAGCAGGAGCGGATTAGTGCCCAGCACGACCTGGCCACCCAGCGCAGCCGCAGAAAGGAGTTGCAACAGGCGGTGGCGGAGTTGCAGGCGAAGATCCGCCAGGCCCGCAGTGAATTCCAGCGCCAGACCCTCGACCAGTTGAGCGAAATCACCCGGCAAGCCAATGCGATTACCCAAGAGATCATCAAGGCTCAGGTACGCAACCGGGCACAGACCCTCACGGCACCGGTGGATGGCGTGGTGCAGCAACTCGCCATCCACACCATCGGCGCCATCGTGACCCCGGCCCAGGAGCTGATGCGCATCGTGCCGAGTAGCGAACAGCTCGAGGTCGAGGCGCTGATCGAGAACAGAGATATCGGCTTTGTCGAAGAGGGCCAGCCAGCCGAGATCAAGATCGACGCCTTCCCCTTTACCAAATACGGCACCATCGACGCCGAACTGACTGATATCTCAAACGATGCGGTGATGGATGAGACCAAAGGCCTGGTATTCAAGGCCAGGGTACTGATGGAAAAGACGGAGATCCAGGTGGGCAAGCGGTTGGTCAAACTTACACCGGGGATGAGTGTCACGGTAGAGGCTAAGACCGGGAAGAGACGGTTGATTGAGTATTTTTTGGCGCCTTTGTTGAAATACAAACAGGAAAGTATAAGGGAGAGATAAATATGTTGGTTAAAGTGATTGCAATTGCGGCTATTGGCTATGGACTGTTTTATTACTATCAAGCACAACAAAATCCGTGGCAGATCGATGCACCTGTCTATGCTGAATTCCGTGTGGACATGAAGGCGGCAGGGCAGACTCTGAATGCGGTGCTTATTGGCAAGTCTGTTGATCAGAATGACTGTGAACAGCGCGCTCAGAAAGTCTGGCGCGAAACACTGGAAGGTTGTGCCGCATGCACATTCAAAAGCGCTGAGTGCAAGACCGACATCGGTAGTCGTTATGAAAAGCTGTTCGATAATCGTTCAACCTACACCAGCTATGTCAGCTTCAATCGTGGTTCCCGCTTTGAGAGAGATGGTCGAATGATTGTCTGGGGGCTGAATGACAAAGATTCACGGACTTTCTGTGAGTTGATGAAGAGTTATATGCGGAAGGGGTATAGCGGTGAGGTTAGGTGCGTTTTTGGGCGAGGGATATAGAAGGTCAGCATATTTGATATGACTGTCGAGGTTAGCAATGAAGCATAAAATAAAGAGGTGGATTGGTTTTATATTGTTTGGTGGTGTGTCGGCATTAGAGAGAGAAGGTATGCGATGCCTGCGTTGGGACGGGTCAGTGTTAGCTCTGATATGGATCCTGTTTTGTGTGGCTGTCGTCTATTCTGTGCCAAATTCGGTTAATCCAGAAGGTGTTGTTATTAATGGATTGACTCAATTTGTAACGAGTTGGAATAGATCGGTATGGATTACAGCTCAGTATTAATCGTTCCGAAAGTATTGGCAGTCTATTTTTGAACTTGCCAAAATATACTTTGTATCTGACATGCGGAAGAAACTCTTAATCAGCGC